>PAVT01000053.1 GCA_002713165.1 Verrucomicrobiota bacterium | reverse complement strand
CTACTGCTTTTGTATTGCCCCCCAATGCTTCTCGCCATTTGCTAAAAATAATTTTGTTGGCGAGCTTTAATTGGAACTCATACCAAAAGCCATTCTTTCCATTCAATTCATAGCGATGACCCAAGGCCAATGCCCAAAAAAACAAGGCTCGCTTAATTCCTTTAAGGTCAGAGCCTTTAGCGACAATTTTGTCGTAAACTTTTTCCAACAACCTAGGAACAGCTGTAAAAACTTTTGGATGAACCTCTCGAAGGTTATCTCCAATGGTTTCCAATGATTCTGCATAGTAGATTGATGTGCCAGTGTAAATGTATAAGTAACACACCATGCGCTCATAGACATGACACAATGGTAGAAAACTGAGTGATTTGGAATCGTTTGATACAGGCAAGCGTTCACGTGATGCGACGACATTGCTGACCAGGTTTTTATGAGAAAGCATTACCCCTTTTGGTCGCCCAGTTGTTCCGGAGGTATAGATAAGGGTGGCTATATCGTCCTCTTTCACTTTGGATTTAATTTGTTCAATTCTTTCTTGGTTTTTCCCTTCTCCTAACTGCTTGACTGCACTCCAATGTTTGCAATCAGCTATGGTGTCAAAGGAATAAATAGCGGAAAGTGAAGGGATTTTTGTTTTAATGGCAAATACTTTTTCATACAATTCTTGATCTGAAACAAGGCAAAGTTTAACCGCAGCATCGTTCATGATGTATTGGTAGTCTTCTTCGGTAATTGTTGGATAAATGGGCACATTAATCATACCCGCAGACATAATGCCTAAATCTGCAATGTGCCACTCAGGCCGGTTGTTCGAAATAAGCGCAACTTTATCACCTACTTCAAGGCCCATTTCTATCAGTCCTGAAGCAAAATTTTCACCTTGTTCAAGAAATTCTTCTGTTGAAATTGGAACCCATTTTCCATCTATTTTTGCAGTAAGTGCATCAGATTTTGGGTAATTGTCGTACTGATGTTGGTGGAGGTCAAAAATTCGCTTTGCCATGGTTGGTGAGTTTTTAGTAAATATAAAATAAATTTGAGGATGACCTTTTCAAAATGCCCCATGGATAAACAGTCGCTGATCAAAAAATACAAACTTCACCCTCATCCTGAAGGAGGATTCTTTTTTGAAACCTACAGATCTGAAGAAAAATGTACTCCTAAGAGCATTGGAGAGGAAAGAAGCCTTTCGACAGCCATTTATTTTTTATTAGAATCTCAAAATTTTTCTGCCTTTCATCGTGTTCAATCGGATGAATTGTGGCATCATTATTACGGTGCTACTATTGCAATACATGTAATTGACGAAGATGGCAACTATAAAAAGAAACTACTTGGCAGTGATATGATGGATGGAGCTTTATTTCAACAGCTTGTGCCAGCTGGCTCTTGGTTTGCATCTGAGGTACATTCTAATGGTGATTTTGCATTGGTTGGCTGCACCGTTTCTTTTGGATTTGATTTCAAGGATTTTGAAATGGCGGATTTAAAATTGATTGAAAAATATCCCCAACACCAGGCCATTTTGAGTCGATTGATACGTAATTAATCTTCATGTATGAGTATTGAACATAAAATAGTATATTGAGAGTCGAATTGTATCCGTTTAATTGCCAATACTTTCAACATATTGGCCGAATGATATGAACCATGGAACCCTTAATTATTGAGCCTTATCTTCAAACACCAGAAGTTAATTTTAATCCTAACAGTGGTAACTTCTCGATTATAGGAAAAGCCTATCCTGCCGATGCTATAGAATTTTTTGAGCCCATTATTGATTATTGCAACAATTACATCAAAGATGCTGCGCCCTCAACAATTTTAAGTTGCGAAATAGAGTACTTGAACTCAGCTTCTCAAAAACAGGTGATAGAGTTGATACAATCGTTAAAACCACTTATTGAACAAGGAAAGGAGTTTATAGTGCATTGGTTGTATGAAGAAGGTGATGATGATTTACTCTCTGTTGGTGAGCTAATTGAGCATGAATTAGAAGTTCCTTTCGTATACAAGGAGGTATAACACATTAATTTTTTCGATACACTTCTTCCCCATCAAGGTATGTGCTAAGCACTTTAGTGCTCAATATTTTTGAAGGGTCAATTGTCATGATGTCTTGATCAAGAATGACAAAATCTGCCTTTTTCTCTACCTCAAGGCTCCCTTTTTCAGTTTCTTCAAAGTTAGAAATGGCTGCCCAAATTGTCATTCCCTTCAAAGCTTCTTCGCGGCTCAAAGCATTTTCCATTTGAAATCCATTGTCTGGATATTCATTGGCATCTTTTCGTATACAGGCGGCGTAAAAGGTTTTTAAGGGATCATGATCCTCTACAGGAAAGTCAGTTCCTAAAGAGATTAGACCGTTTAATTTTAAGAGTGTTTTGTAGGCATATGCATGTTGAATGCGCTTGGCTCCCAAGCGATTTTCTGCCCAATACATGTCTGAGGTAGCATGTGTTGGCTGTACAGAAGGAATGATGTTATTCTTTTTAAAGAGGGAAAGGTCGACAGGGTCTACAACTTGGGCATGTTCGATTCTCCATCTTTTATCATTGGTTCCTTTCAAAACTTCAGCGTAAATTTTCAGCATCATTCGGTTCGCAGCATCTCCTATACAATGCGTGTTCATTTGATATCCGCCGCTATTCAATGCCTTGGCCTCTTCCATAAAATAGAGGCTGTCATTTAGAAACAAACCTTTATATTGAGGATCATCATGGTAGGGTTTGTTGAGCCGAGCTCCTCTTGAACCCAATGCGCCGTCAGCAAAATATTTAAAAGATCGAATACTTAATTTGTCCTTTAGATAGGGGCCATTTTTTAAAAAGTCCGTTTTATTTTCTTCACTAGGACTGAGCATGCCGTATACTTTAATTTTTAGTTCGTTGGAAGTATGCATTTCATTGATTAAATGCGCAACTGCGTTTTCTAAATACGCATCATCTAGTGTAGTGAGTCCTTTAGAAAAGCAAGCTCCTTCTGCTGCTAACAAGGCTTTTTTCATCATATTTTGCGTTTGTTCTGGAATGGCCTTTCGCACAGAATCTACTGCATTGTCAATTAAGATGCCACTTAAGTTCCCATCCACCATTTCTATTATTCCGCCTTCAAAGAAGGTGTTGACATCTACCTTTGCAAGCTCTAACGCTTTTTGGTTTGCTATAGCTGCATGTCCATCCACTCGACTTAGCAAGACCGGGCGATTTGGAAACAAAGAGTCAAGCGACTTTTTATTCGGAAAGGACTTTGTTGGCCAATCGTTGTGATCCCATCCTCTACCTGTAATCCACCCTTCCTTGTTTTTATCAGCAAATTCTAAGGTTTTTGAAAGCACTTCTTCCCAGCTTTTGGTGCCTACCAAGTCAACAGTAAAAAAGGTATTGCCCAATCCTAAAAAATGACAATGAGCATCGATAAAGCCTGGGAAAACAGGGTTTAATTCAGCGTCAATTGTGTTTTTTCCAGCGTATTTGTTTTTTATTGCGTTGTTGGCTCCTACAGCGACGATTTCGCCATCTTTAATGGCCATGGCTTCTGCAATTGAGAAGGATCCGTCTACGGTATAAATTGTAGCATTGTGAATGAGTAAATCAACTTGCTCGCTCTGACATGAATAGAAGATTGCTGATAAACAGAAGATTGCTAGAAGGGAATTGAATTTATTTTTCATCATTTACGGATCAGTTTCATTTTGGCAATTTGGACAAATGTAAATACCGCTGCTAAATAAAAGGGGATCAAGGGAGATTTATACCTCACCAAGGCGCCAAGTATTGGTGTAGTAAACCCAATAATTAAATAGACAAGTAAACAGAAAAAGACTAAGAAATAGCCGATGTTATTGTGTTGTTTGTTCAATCTTTGAAAGAAAAATATGGGCAATAATAGAATGACAAAATAAGGAATATGCTCTATGGATGCTAGTAAAGAAAGTGGATGTATAGCGTGAGGATAAAGGGGCCCAAAAATCACATTGAACATCGCTTGAGCTGATCCCACAATAAGATCAGTTGAATAAGATATTTTGGGCAGTGTCAACAGGTTTTCGACACCCGTGCTCCTCGACAATGCTATAAATTCTGTTTGCGTTGATTGAAGAATTTGTATGGGGTTTAATTGCAAAGCAAAGGTCAAAACGACGCCAACAGAAAAGGTTCCGAGGTAAATCAGGAATGGGTGGGTTTTTGGAAATCGATCAGAGAGGAATAGACTCAAAAGGCAGAAGGCAAGAACGATGAGTATGTATGTTTTTACAAGAAATAGCACGCATAAAGCAATTGCCAAAAGAAAAAGGGTAAGATGTTTAAAGTGGAGGTTCTTGTTAATATATAGAAAAGAGTAGAGAAGCAATCCCATTAAAAGCGTTAGCCAACTTTCTTTCAACGGACCTGAACTCCAAAAAACTGTAGAAGGCAGACAAAAAGTGAAAACAAAAAGCATTTTTTTAGGGAGAGCACTTTTTGCACTCAGAAACTTAAAAATCCCCATTGAGCCTATTGTAGACACAATTGCAAAGCACAGTGTGTGTATGTGATAGAGTCCTTGGGATAGGTGGAGTATGATGAGGTGCAATCGAATTAGACTGCGGTTGTCGTTGTAGAGCCAGATGTTTTTTTTATCCCAATAATTTGTCGCTGAAATCACTTCTTGAATGCTAGAATCTTCGTGAATGCCCAAGATTATTTTCCACCGTAGACCAACAGAATTTTTGGTCTGTTCATAGATAGAGGTGGCATCGTCGAAATATTTGAAGATGTCTGCACTTGTTCTATCTGAGTAATGATATGTATACAGAAGCCAGAGGGAAATGGCGCAACTCAGCTTGAAAAGAAATGCAAGCAAAAACCAAAAAGGTGGAATCTGGGTGCACGAAAAGAACTTTGAGAGATAGATACTTCGGACAAATATTCCTAAGATCAACAGACAAACAGTAACACCCAAAATCATTGAGCTTCAAATGTAACTTATCAGTAGAAATATGACAATGTATTGCGGAAATGCTGCTTTAATTAGGCTAAATTTGCAGGAACACCGATTCTATATTTAATTATGCAAGCAGTTGAAAAACAGAAAGAAGGATCTTTAGACACAGCGGTTGAACTTGGATTACTTCCTGAAGAATTCGAAGAAATAAAAAAAATATTGGGTAGAACACCGAATTTCACAGAACTGAGTCTATATGCTGTGATGTGGTCTGAACATTGTTCTTACAAAAACTCCATACGTTGGTTAAAAACTCTTCCAAAAGATGGGCCGCACATGCTTGCAAAAGCTGGGGAAGAGAATGCAGGATTGGTTGACATTGGAGATGGACTCGCCTGCGCATTCAAGATCGAATCGCACAATCATCCTTCTGCTTTGGAGCCTTATCAAGGTGCGGCCACAGGTGTTGGTGGAATCAATCGTGATATTTTTACCATGGGTGCACGGCCTGTGGCACAACTTAACTCATTGCGTTTTGGAGACATTGGTTTGGATCGCACAAAATGGTTGTTAAAAGGAGTGGTAAAAGGAATAGGAGATTATGGAAATTCCTTTGGCATTCCTGTTGTGGGGGGCGAAGTCTTTTTTGATGAGTGTTACAACACCAATCCGCTTGTGAATGCAATGTCTGCCGGAATTATGAAAGCAGACAAAATGATTTCTGCCACGAGTTATGGTGAGGGCAATCCTGTTTTCATTGTGGGTTCTTCTACAGGGAAAGACGGGATACATGGTGCTGCTTTTGCCTCAAAAGACATGACCGAGGATTCTATGGATGATTTGCCTGCTGTGCAAGTTGGTGATCCCTTTCAAGAAAAACTATTGCTTGAAGCAAGTTTGGAGTTGGCCGAAACAGATGCGATCATAGGTATGCAAGACATGGGTGCTGCAGGCATCACATGCTCTACTTCTGAAATGTCCGGGAAAGAAGGTTATGGAATGGACATCGATTTAACAAAAGTCCCTTGTCGTCAAGAGGGCATGCTGCCCTTTGAGATTTTACTTTCAGAATCACAAGAACGTATGTTGGTGGTAGTAAAGAAAGGAAGGGAAGATGAAGTAAAGTCAATTTTTGACAAATGGGATTTGAATTGTGTTGAAATAGGAACCGTTACAAAAGGAGGTCAATTGCGCTATTATATGCATGGCGAATTGGTAGCTGAGGTTCCAGCTGAATCGTTGGTCTTGGGCGGGGGAGCACCTGTATACGAGCGCGAATACAGAACTCCTGAATATTTCAAAGAGCATCAAAAATTCAACATCTCTCAAGTCCCCCAAGCTGATGATCTAAAGGCTGTTGCGAAGTTCTTATGGACACATCCAAACATAGCTTCTAAAAAGTGGGTCATAGAGCAGTATGATAGCATGGTTGGTACTGTGAATATGTCTACCAATAGGCCCACAGATGCTGGAATTGTCAACCTCAAAGGCACCAACAAAGCCTTGGCACTCACTGTAGATTGCAATGCACGGTATGTATATGCAGATCCTGAAAAAGGTTGTGCCATTGCAGTTGCTGAAGCTGCTCGAAACATCGTTTGTTCCGGTGGGGAACCCTCTGCCATCACCAATTGTTTGAATTTTGGGAATCCATATAATCCTGAAGTTTATTGGCAATTTGTTGGAGCAATTAATGGGATGAGAATAGCCTGTGAGAAATTTAAAACTCCTGTGACAGGCGGGAACGTGAGTTTTTACAATCAAATCAATGATGGAGATAAGGACATCCCAGTATTTCCGACACCTACGATAGGAATGATGGGCGTTGTAAAAGATAAATCACGCATTACTACACTTGCTTTTCAAGAAGAGAACAATCCAATTTATTTAATCGGGAAGTCTCGAGAGGACATATCCTCCTCAGAGTATTTATATGCATACCATCATCATAAAAATTCTCCTGCCCCTCATTTTGATTTAGAAGAGGAGTACACATTGCAGAAACTTGTCATGGAGATTATCAAAGAGGGACTTATCCAGTCGGCTCATGATTGTGCAGATGGAGGTTTGTTTATCGGCTTGATGGAATCATCCTTAACCAATGAGATTGGATTCACTATTTCAAGTCGGAAAGACATGCGAAAAGATGCCTTTCTTTTTGGAGAAAGTCAAAGCAGAGTCATTGTCAGTGTGACTGAGGAGAATGAAGCAGCCCTGCTTTCGATCATGGACAAGCATGGGCAAGCCTATGAAAAATTGGGAAAGACAGGAGGAAATGAGATGGTTGTTGATGGAGAATCTTTTGGGGAAATACATCAAGCAAAAGCTGAATACCAAAATGCCTTAGTAGCATATTTGAATAACTAATCTTTTCCTTTGTATATTTAGGTTTCTATGCCTAACACTAATCGTCTGAATATTAAGTCATGGGCCGAAGAAGATCGGCCTAGAGAGAAATTTTTGTCAAAAGGCAAAGAGGCCCTCTCAGACGCAGAATTGATTGCTATTTTGATTGGCTCAGGCAGTCGCTCTGAAAGTGCTGTGCAATTAGCGCAGAGAATTTTGGCTTCTGCAAAACAAAACTTACATCAGCTTGGAAAGTTATCTGTGGGGGAATTAATGAAATTTAAAGGGATAGGAGAGGCAAAAGCCATCAGCATTGCTGCGGCTTTAGAGTTGGGCCGAAGAAGAAAAGACAGCGAAAGCCTTCAAAGAAGGAAAATTCAATCCAGTCAAACAGCTTATGAGGAAATTGCAGATGTGCTCTCTGACCTGCCTCATGAAGAATTCTGGGTAATGTACATGAATCGTGCAAATGAACTGATAGGGCGAAAACACATTTCCAAAGGTGGAGTAAGTGGAACTGTTGCCGACGTTAAGATAATATTGAAGCAGGCATTGGAGTTATTGTCTTCATCATTAATTGTGTGCCACAACCATCCATCGGGAAATTTAAAGCCTAGTCAAGAAGACATTCAGTTGACCAAAAAGATTTCTGAAGCCGCAAAAAATATAGACATGAAATTACTAGACCATATCATTGTGGGCAACAATGCATATTTTAGTTTCGCCGATGAAGGTTTAATCTAACGCCATTGCTTGTTTACCTAGATCATTTAAATGCCAGAAGCCGTTATACGTTTAAAACGGTGTTCAAGTCATTTCTTCAGCTTGAGGAGTTTCAACTTACAAAGGATGAAGAAAAGTTCAAGACCCATAAAGGGCCTAAATTGTCGTATGGAACTAAAAAGTTAGAAAACGAACTTCATTTTCAGGCCTCAAGTTTGTTAAGCAAAAAGGGCATCAATGAAATAAAAGTAGAGGTAGGATTGTACAAGAATATTCCTACGCTGTTCCCATCTCAAAATACCCAAGGTGCTGCACTTCCATTTGATGTGTTTTCTGCCGTGTTTTTTATGCTTTCACGCTACGAGGAATACTTGCCACATCGCAGGGATCAACATGATCGTTTTATGGCTGAAGAGGGGATTGCATTTAAACATCAATTTTTGCAGACAGCAGTCGTTGATCGTTGGATCATACTGCTTGGAAAATTGTTGGAAGAAAGATTTAGTGAGCTTAAAATACCAGAGAGAAAGTATAAGCATATACCGACTGTAGATATAGACAATGCCTACGCATATCTTCAAAAAGGAGTGCTTCGTCAATTGGGCAGTTTAAGTCGATCAGTCGTCCAGATGAACTGGTCAAGGTTGCAAAATCAAGCTGAGGTGTTGTTGGGAAGGAAAAAAGACCCATTTGATACCTTTAATTATTTGCTCAATCTTCAGAAAAAATACAAGATCAAACCCATTTACTTTTTCTTGCTGGCAGATTACGGCATCAATGATAAAAACATTTCTTACCAAAACAGAAAGTTTCAAGGCATTTTAAAAACTGTAGCCGATTATGCTGAGGTGGGCATACATCCTTCCTATGCATCAAATTCAAGAAGAAAAAAACTTGGAAGAGAACTGCGAAGATTAGAGCGCATTGTAAAAAGGGAGGTTGTAAAAAGTCGGCAACATTTTTTAAAGCTCAAATTGCCAGACACCTACCGTAATTTACTTGATCACGACATTGCCGAAGACCATACAATGGGTTTTGCAGAGTATCCGGGATTTAGAGCAGGCACATGTACACCCTACTTTTTCTATGATTTGGACGAAGAAGTTGAACGCAAACTGCTCATTGTGCCTTTCCAATTAATGGATGCCACGCTAAAGTATTACATGAAATTGGACATTGATCAAGCAAAAGATGAGGTGCAAAAAATCGTCGATGAGGTAAAGGCCGTAAAAGGAACTTTTATTAGCTTGTGGCACAATGAAAGTTTGAGTGATGCCGAAGAGTGGAAAGGTTGGAGAAAAGTCTATGAAGACTTATTGAACTATGCACAATAAATCTGCTAAATTTAGCAGCTAAAATTACCCTATGGCTTCAGTAAGAATTCTTAATCAAGAAAAGGCGTCCGTTTTAAATCAGATTCTTTCAGAGATCCGAGATCAAACCATTCAAAAGGACCGTTTGCGCTTTCGTAAAAATGTTGAACGCTGCGGAGCCATTTTTGCCTACGAAATATCAAAAGAACTAGAGTATACTGAAACGGAAGTGTTGACTCCCCTTGGTGTCGCCAATGAGCAATTGTTGACGGATGCTATGGTATTGATCACAATTCTTCGTGCAGGATTGCCGCTGCACAATGGACTCTTGGAAGTATTTGATCAAGCCGACAATGGTTACATCTCTGCTTACAGAAAGCACAATAAGGATGGGAGTTTTGACATAGAATTGGAATACCTGGCATGCCCCTCATTGGAAGGCAAAACAATTATCTTGTCAGATCCTATGCTTGCAACTGGTGCGTCCATGGTACTTGCATACAAAGCCTTGTTAGAAAGGGGTAAACCAAAAAAATGCCACATTGTTTCTCTGATTGCAAGCGCTGAAGGTCTTGAATATGCCAAGAAAAACCTTCCGGCTAATACGAGCATTTGGTTAGGGGCCTTAGATCAAGAAATGACAGCTCAATCATACATAGTTCCGGGTCTTGGTGATGCAGGTGACCTTGCATTCGGGGAAAAGGAATAAAATGGATGCCTTTTTCAAAATTGCCGGCTTGATGCTTTTAAGTGGGCTTAAATTCTTTTTAGCTCCCACTTCTACGGTATTGGCTGGCTTCTCATTTTGGGAAACTGTATTGATCACCACCACTGGGGGGGCAATCGGCTTTTTGGTGTTTTTTCGATTTGGCATTCTTTTAAGTGTTTGGTTTCAAAAACGATTCCAACGCAAAAAGAAGAGTCTCTTTAACAAAAAGAATCGATTCATTGTGCGCATTAAATCCTCTTCTGGTAGGATTGGAATCGCACTCTTAACACCTTGCTTGATCAGCATTCCCATTGGAGCGATCATTTCAGCAAATTATTTTTCGAAACAAAAAGGAACGGTTTTAATCAATATCGTTTCTGTGGTGTTATGGTCTTTCATACTGACCTATGTAACTCTTTATGTAAAAAGCTAGTGAAACAATACAAACACATTTTTTTTGATCTTGACCGCACACTCTGGGACTTTGAGTCAAATTCTCATGAAACCCTGACCGAGCTGTATCACGACCATAACATCCATCAAAAAATTGGGGTCGGTGTCGACCATTTTATTGAGACTTACAAAAAGAAAAACTCCTCAATGTGGGAAGATTATCGCAATGGACTTATTGATAAGCCTACACTAAGAAAACTCCGATTTCATCATGCCTTGTTAGAGTACGATTACAACCATCCAGATTTTGCTATAGAACTGAATGAACAATACATCTACGATTGTTCTAGAAAAACCAAATTGATTGATCACAGCATAGAGGTGTTGGAGTATCTATTTCCAAAGTATTCCTTGCACATCATTACAAATGGATTCGTGGAAGCTCAGGAAATAAAATTAAAGGAGAGCGGCTTGAAAAGATTTTTTGAACAAATCATAATTTCTGATGGTTTGGGATTTAAGAAACCCGATAAGCGCATCTTTCATTATGCAATGAAAAAAGCCAAGGCCTTGTCAGCGAACAGCATTATGGTAGGAGATGATTATGGACCAGATGTCCTCGGCGCAAAACAAGTCGGCATGGATCAAGTCTTTTTTAACACAGGTCAATCAATTCATTCTGAAGCTACCTATAACATAGATCAACTCATTGAGTTAAAAGATATTTTATAAGCGGCCTAATAGCAAACTGCAGTGACAACTAATATAAAGATACATGATCATAGTTCTTGGATGTTCAAAGAACGTCCGTATTATTTCTTTGGTCCCTGCAGCGCAGAGTCTTTGGAGCAGATGCGACAAACTGCTGCTGGCATAAAAAAGCACTACGATAAGGTCATTTTCAGAGCGGGCATTTGGAAACCCCGCACACGCCCAAATTCTTTTGAAGGCTTTGGAGAAAAAGCCCTGGATTGGTTGTGTGCCATCAAAGAAGAATTTGGGTTTAAAATAACAACAGAAGTCGCCAATCCTTACCACCTTGAAAAATGCCTTGAAGCAGGAGTTGACATTGTTTGGCTTGGTGCACGTACAACGGTTAATCCTTTTGCTGTGCAAGCCTTGGCGGATGCCTTGAAGGGTGTCGATATACCAGTATTTGTTAAGAATCCTATCAACCCCGATTTGCCATTGTGGATAGGTGCGTTGGAACGCATCAATGGGGCAGGCATAAAACAATTGGGTGCAATTCATCGGGGATTTCATTTAAGTGAAAACGGGCCTTACCGTAATTATCCTCGTTGGGACTTGGCTGTGCAATTGAAAGCACACTTTCCCAATTTGCCTGTCATTTGTGATGTCAGTCATATTTCTGGAGATCCTAGGCTCATTCCTCATGTGGCTCAGAAGTCCATTGATTTGGCCATGGATGGGTTGATGGTGGAGGCACATTTTAACCCCAAAATGGCATTGAGTGATGCGAAACAACAAATGACGCCTGATGCACTTCAGCGCATCATGGAACACCTCACGCCTAAAAGTAAATCATCTGAAAACCCTGAGTTTACAAACAAAGTAGAGGTGTTGAGGGCGAAGATAGATCAGCTTGATGAAGAGTTGCTTGAGCAGATTGCCATACGCATGGATGTCGCCAAGGAGATAGGATCATACAAGAATAACAATAGAGTGACTGTATTGCAAATCAGTAGGTGGAAACAAATACTGGATCAAAATTTAAAAAATGGGAAATCTTTGGGATTGAGCGAGAGTTTTATTCATGAATTTTTGAATGTAATTCATGACGAGTCTATACGTCAACAAACGGATGAAGCGAACGACTAATTAGTTGAAGGTAGCAATTACAGACTTCCCAGAAACCACTTTTTCATCGAGTTGAACATTGACTTTTGCATCCAGTGGCAATAGCAAGTCTACACGAGAGCCGAACTTGATAAAACCACATTCACTGCCTTGCTTTACCACTTCATTTTCCTTTCCATAAAAAACAATGCGTCGCGCCAGGGCCCCAGCGATTTGCCTGAAAAGCACTGTTCGTTTGAGATGGTCTTCGACAACAATTGTAGTGCGTTCGTTTTCAGTAGATGATTTAGGATGCCAGGCAACAAGGTATTTGCCGGGGTGGTATTTGTAGTAACTCACATTTCCACCAATGGGGTATCGGTTGGAGTGAACGTTTAGTGGGGACATAAAAATGGAAACTTGCCTTCTTTTCTCCTGGATATATTCTTGCTCTTCTACCTCTTCAATCACCACAACCTTTCCATCACATGGGGCTAAAATTTGGTTTTCGTTGACTTTAATTGTACGTTTTGGGCTGCGAAAAAATTGGAGGACTATAATTAGCAGAAATGCCGAAACGGCATATCCAAGCCAAATGAGCCAATCTATTTCAGCAAAGAAATAATTCAATAATAAATGGAGTATTATCGTAAATAGTACAACGACAATAAGGGTTGGGTAGCCTTCTTTGTGAAATGTCATAGAGCTCATTTTGGCCTTAAAAATAGCAAAGTATTTGCCTTAATGCGACCGAACTATAATGATGATAGATAATGCAGTGCAACATACACCATTGGAGCAGAAATAAAAACACCGTCAAGACGGTCTAAAATACCCCCATGCCCAGGAATCAATTGACTTGAATCTTTGATGTTTAAACTGCGCTTGAAAGAAGATTCAACAAGATCACCCAAGCTTCCAAACACACCTACAATCAATGATATGATCAGCCATGTTAGGCTATCAAATACAGAGAATAGTACAGAATTTAAATAACCAATCTGTAAGCCAAACAGGATTCCTCCCCAAAATCCTTCCCAGCTTTTTTTAGGAGAAATCGAAGGCATTAACTTTCGTTTGCCCCATTTGCTGCCTAAAAAATAGGCAGCAGTATCGTTGGTCCAAAGAATAAAAAAGTAGCCCAGTAGCACTTCCATATTGAAGGTCTCTGTCATTCCTTCCATGGAATAAAATCCCAGCCTATACAGCAATGCCAATGGTGCGCAGATGTAGAGCATGCCCATAAAGGTTACGCTAAGGTTGAGCAGGGGTTCTTGTTGTTTTTTAAAGAGTTCTACCACACACAACAAGGCAAGGAATGCTATTAAAAGTGGCCACCAGTTGGAATCTCCATGTTGAGTAGCCATGGCAAGAAAGGCAAAGACTCCCACAACTACTGCAGATAAACCAATTGGCCGAATGTCTTTTTCTTTGAACAGCTGGTAAAATTCCCAAAGGCAAATAAGGCTTAACAATCCGAACCAAATCAGGGAAGTGATTTCACCAAAATACAGCGCCAAAAGAAAAAGGGCTACATAGAGTACACTGCTTATTGCTCGCTTTTTTAAATTGCTCACAGCTGATTTTTGGTAATGAGGTGCTTGGCCCTTAAAACATGGTCCTGATCTACATAGACTCCGATCTCTGCATTCAGAAGCGAGGTGTGCATAGAGTCCATCTTGTTGATGAGAATGGCATTGATGTTGTCATTCAACAACATGGCTTTTGCAATTTCAGCCATATGTTCAAGAGTGGTTTCGTATATCATTACCCAACGCTTTTGCATTAGATAAAGATAGGAGATTAATTAATTTTTATCTGTTTTCTTCCCCTCCTTGTCTTCTTTAGAAACATCAGCTGTTTCTCCTTTTTGGACATCAGCTTTCACTTTAGAGGCTTTCTTAAAAGTCTTCTTATTCTTGTCATGCTTCTTCTCAGTGCTCTCTTTTGAAGCTCCTTTATTTTTGGCATCATCCAAGGCATTGTCTGCAAGCAATTGATCAGCTCTGCTTTCATCGTATTTACGTTTGCCAAAGATCTTTTCCAAGTCTTCTTTAAAGATCACTTCTTTCTCCAACAGTAATTCTGCCAATTGTGTCAGCTTTTCTTTGTTTTCCGACAAGATTTTTTTGGTTCTCTTGTAAGCTTCTTCAACCATACTGCTCACCTCATCATCGATCAACTGCGCGGTTTTCTCGCTATAGGGTTTAGAGAAGCTGTATTCACTTTGTCCACTTGAATCGTAAAAACTGATGTTGCCAATCTTGTCGTTTAAGCCATATACGGATACCATGGCATAAGCTTGTTTAGTGATTTTTTCCAAATCACTCAAGGCACCGGTAGAAACCTTATTGAAGGTGATTTCTTCCGCCGCTCTTCCACCAAGTGCGGCGCACATCTCATCCAGCATTTGTTCTTTGGTGGTGATTTGTCTTTCCTCAGGCAGGTACCATGCTGCTCCTAGCGAACGTCCTCTTGGCACAATGGTAACCTTTACTAGGGGTGAGGCATAACGCACTAGCCAACTTACTGCGGCATGTCCAGCTTCATGATAAGCGATCACTTTCTTTTCCTCTTTTGTAATGATTTTGTTCTTTTTTTCCAATCCACCAATGACACGGTCAACGGCATCAAGAAAATCTTTTTGCACAATTTCTTTCTTTTTCTGACGTGCAGCAATCAAGGCTGCTTCATTGCAAATGTTGGCAATGTCAGCACCAGAAAAACCTGGAGTTTGTTTCCCTAGAAAGTTGATGTCTACTGAATTGGAAATCTTCAAAGGTTTTACATGCACCTTGAATATTTCAATTCGCTCCTTTAGGTCTGGCAAGTCTACATGAATTTGACGGTCGAAACGTCCAGGACGCAGTAAAGCTTTGTCTAGAATTTCTGCCCTGTTGGTCGCCGCAAGTAAAATCACTCCGCTATTTGAGCCGAATCCATCCATTTCTGTCAGCAGTTGGTTCAAGGTATTTTCTCTTTCGTCATTTCCACCTTGGGCCATGTTCTTACCACGTGTTCTTCCAATGGCATCAATCTCGTCAATGAACACAATAGCAGGTGCTTTTTCTTTTGCTTGCTTGAACAAATCACGTACCCTAGATGCGCCAACACCCACAAACATTTCCACAAAATCAGATCCTGAAAGACTGAAAAATGGAACTTGAGCTTCTCCTGCTACGGCCTTTGCTAATAGTGTCTTACCAGTACCTGGAGGGCCCACTAATAAAGCACCCTTAGGGATTTTTGCACCCAATTCGGTATAGCGTGAGGGATTCTTAAGAAATTCTACAATCTCTTCAATTTCAACTTTTGCTTCTTCTAGGCCAGCCACATCTTCGAAAGAGATATTTACACTTTTTGCTTTGTCAAATAGGGTTGCCTTAGATTTCCCAATATTGAAAATCTGTGCTCCGGCACCGCCGGCTCCTCCCGTCATTCTGCGCATGATAAATACCCAAAACGCAATCAATAGAGCTATTGGTAATAGCCACGCAAGCAAATCTCCTGCCCAGTCGCTTCTTCTTTCGTAATCAGGGTGAATGCGTTTTTCTGAAGGCAATTCTTCTTGTACTCTGTTAAGGTCAGCATTGAATTGTTCGATGGTCCCCAACTTTAGATAATACTGAGCAGTTCTGCTGCCAAAACGGTTGGTGGATTTGTCCTGAACTGATTTGTATTTTTCCTGTTGAAGTGCCTCAGGCTTGATGTAAATCTCAGCGCGTGAATCTTCACCCATGGTTACCACGACGATGCGCTCCACTTCTCCAGTTTTAAGCATGTCATTCACAAAACGATCCCATGTCGTTTTGCGCTCTCCTCCACCTAATGAAAATAGATTTAGCCCGATAAGGACTACACCGATAATGGCATAGATCCAATAAAAGTTAAATGATTTTTTTGGTCCTTTACTTCCAGAACCCTTGGGAGTTCCCTTTGGGTTACCTGGATTGTTGCCTTTGTTTTTTGTTTCGCTCATTCCTTAATGTTCTTCCTTAATTTCTTTTATTTCAGCATCTGCCCACAGTTCTTCTAGGTTAAAAAACCCTCTTTTTTCTCGATTAAAGATGTGAGCAACCACATTTACATAATCTAATAACACCCATTCAAGGTTGCTTGTTCCCTCTACATGCCATGGCTTTTCATTCAGCGCCTCCCTAACAACCTTTTCGATTGAATCTTTGATGGCCCCAATTTGTGTAGATGAATTGGCTTCACAGATAATAAAGTAATCTGTTACCGTCCCGTCCACTTTTCTTAGGTCCATTTGAATGATATGCTCCCCTTTCTTGTCTTGGATCCCCTTGACAATTGCTGCTGTCAATTCGTCCGATTTTACCTCACTTGTTGTTTCTGTCATATATTCGTTTTCGCAAATGGGCCGCAAAGTTAAACAAATTACATGCCGCCCAACTGTAATAAAAACAAGCGTTTGAACAACAATGCAATTGTGAATTTTCCATCGACATATCGATCCATTAAACTGGAACATACTCCATCAACCAATAGTTATGCCTCAAATTATATACTCAAACATAATTTTGATCAGGCGCATGTGTTTCATACAAATGTTCAAACTGAGGGAAGGGCAAGAAACGGCAAATCATGGATTTCTGAGCCACATAAAAATCTACTATTCAGCTTAGTAGTTAACTTTGAATTTCCCTTAGAAAAACGGTTTTACATCAGCAAAGCGGTTGCGTTAGGTTTAAAAGATTATTTGGACAGTTTGTCAGTGCAAGAAGTTAAGATTAAGTGGCCAAACGACATCCTCGTGCGCAATGAAAAAATAGCTGGAATACTCATTGAGAATTCAATTGCTGGGGACCAGATTCAAACTGCCATCATTGGCGTTGGTTTGAATGTGAATCAATTTTCCTTTCCTGAATTTGAACGAAAAGCGACCTCACTCTTTAAGGTAACTGAATTGATACTTGATTTTGAGGAGGTGTTGGACGATGTGGTTCAATCAATTTTACATCGACTGAACCAATTGTCTGAAGTGGATACGATTGATCATGATTATCACAATGCACTTTATGGCAAAGGGAAGCGTATGAATTTTGATCACAAAGGCGAAAACTTCAGTGCTACAATTGAAAAAGTGGATGTAGACGGATTGCTGTGGCTAAGGTCACCTTCAGGTACTTTGGCCTATGATTTAAACAGCTTGGTTTTTAAAGATTAAGTTCAGCGGCTTTGTCAACGAGTATGTTGAAGAAATTGGTGAGTGGCTTTTCAACCATCATTTTCATGAAGGCATTGATGTCGCCTTTGAAAATCATTTGGGTTTCGGTATGATTATCATCTACAGGCTTTAACTCAATATCAAGACTAAAGTCAAAGGGAACTTTACCGAAAGACCCAATTTTTATGGAGGTTGGAGAAGTTTGATCTATACGTTTTAGGCCTATTCTCGCCATACCTTTTATGGTGAACTCACACTGTTCTGTCGTAGAAGACCACTTTTCAATTTTGTCTTTGGGCATCAAGGCTTCAAAGTTGTTCATGTCAACCAAAAACTCATAAAGCTTCTCTATAGCGTTTGGAGAGATGCCTTTTTTAGTTTCTATAACCGTCATACTGTTACCCCCCAAGTATCAGGGTGTGTTCGCCACTTCTTCAAAGAATCCACATCCTCTTCATTAATGTAACCTTGCTTGAGAGCTTCTTCGATTAAATGATTATAGTCACTTAAGGTATACAATGGACATTGCTGTTCTTGGAAATTCTTTTTAGCGATTTCAAAACCATAGGTAAAAATGGCCACCATTCCTGCAACATGACATCCTTTCTCTCTAAGTGCATCAACTGCTTTGAGTCCACTCATTCCGGTAGAGATCAAATCTTCAATGACCACGACACGCTGTCCAGCTTCAACTACTCCTTCTACTTGATTTTTCAATCCATGACCTTTGGACGAAGAGCGAACATAAATGAAAGGGAGTTCCAATTCTTGTGCAATTAAAGCTCCTTGAGGAATACCGCCTGTAGCGACACCAGCAATGACATCAACTTGCCCAAAGTTTTCTTGAATTGTTTCTACAAACTTTTGTCGTATAAATGTCCTTACTTTTGGGTAGGAAAGTGATTTTCTATTGTCGCAATAAATCGGGGAATACCACCCTGAAGCCCATTGAAAGGGGACTAATTTATTGAGCTGAATTGCCTTAATTTGCAATAGGGAATCAGCTACTTGTCTTGCTATCTCTTCGTTCACGTGCATGAAGCAAATGTATACAGTTTTTATCAACGACCACTTAATCAAGTGCACTGATTTAGAAGAAAATCTTCAACAAGATATCAACCAAATCGAACTACACCAACCCTCTCTAAATAAAATTACGGAGTTCATAGAAATGGCTCTAAAAGAGACCAAGCAAACCTATGCTTTGATTCTCCGTGGATGGGATTCTAAAAAGTTGATCCCCCTTCTTAAAGATTACTATCAATTTATTATTGCAGCAGGAGGAATTGTCGAATTTGAAAATAAATTCCTGCTTATTCATCGACTTAAGAAATGGGATTTGCCAAAAGGGAAAATGGAGGTTGGAGAAGATCCTCAAACGTGCGCACTGAGAGAAGTTGAGGAAGAATGCAATGTTTCTGAGCTTACAGTACTTTCATCATTGCCTTCCACCTTTCACATTTATAAAGATCGGAAGGGCAACATTGTCTTGAAAGAGACTATGTGGTTCAGCATGCAGTCAAAAAGTAAGGGCAAACCTAAACCACAAAGGGAGGAGGGAATAGAAGAGGTAAAATGGATGAACAAAGAAGAGGTGAAGTCACTTATTCCTCAGACCTATGCAAGTTTAAAGCCTTTATTTTATGAAATCAGCCAATAGATGAATCCTTTGTCTGCTTGCTAACATCTTTTCACAACTACTGTTTATTCCTTTGCTTAGCTTTGATTAAATGATTTTAAGAATATGAAAAAAATAGTCTTCTCATCCTTTATATTGTCAGCTTGTATATTTTTAATGGGTGCCTCGCTGCATGAAAAACTTGATCATCGAATTTGGGACATGCTGTTGCAAGAGCATGTAACCAACAAGGGCGATGTTAATTATACCGCCTTTAAGAAAGATGAGCTTCAGTTAGAAAAATACCTGCTCAGTTTGAGCGATCATCCGCCCAAAGAGGATTGGAGCAAGCATGAAAAAATGGCGTATTGGATCAATGCCTACAATGCATTTACAGTAAAATTAATACTCGACAATTATCCATTGAAGTCCATTATGGAAATCAACAATGGCAAAGCCTGGGACCTCAAATTCATCAAAATCGGTGGAAAGGAATACAGTTTAAACAACATCGAACACGACATTCTCAGAGCAAATTATAAGGATGCACGCATTCATTTTGCCGTCAATTGTGCCTCAGTTTCTTGCCCAAAACTTCAAAACCGTGCGTTCATTCCCGAGCGCATTGAGGAGCAATTGGAACAAGCAAGCCGCTACTTTATCAACAATACAAGCAAAAACAATTTGCAAGCGAATCAAGTCAAAATATCACGCTTGTTCGAATGGTACATGAAAGACTTTACCCAAGAAGGTAGTTTGGTGGATTTCTTGAATCGCTATGCTGCAATAAAAATCAATTCCAATGCAAAAGTGGGATACAAGGAATACGATTGGAATTTAAACGCTCAATAACACATTTATGGAAACTTATTACGATCCAAGAGACCTTAAGAAATTTGGAAACATCAGCGAATTTGAACCTAAACTAGGTGAAAAGTTTTTTGACTATTATGGGGAAGTATTTAAAGAAGGAGCCCTGACGGCAAGGGAAAAATCGCTGATTGCCTTGGCGGTATCGCACGCCATTCAATGTCCGTATTGCATAGATGCATATACGGAAGATTCCATGCAAAAAGGGGCCAATGAAAATATGATGATGGAAGCGGTGCATGTTGCCGCCGCCATTCGAGGAGGTGCCTCTTTGGTTCATGGGGTGCAGATGATGAACAAGGTGAAGAAGATTTCAATGTAATTTCCAACCCTAGTTGAATGATAAAGTCACTTAAGGCCAGAGGAGATCAGCTCGCTGACATAGAAAACCAATTGAAGGTTTTTAAGCAAGCACCTTTTGATGGTGCGCTACCCTCTTTCAAGGCTCAGTTGGAAAAATTGGAAGCCTTTCCCTTGAGGCCCACCAAAACAGAAATTTTCCAAATCAATGTAGGCTATATGTGCAATCAAGTCTGCAAGCACTGCCATGTGGATGCAGGTCCTGACCGCAAAGAAATCATGTCGAAGGAACACCTTCAGCGCTGTTTGGACATCGTGGAGGCAAGTGAAATCCCCACCATAGACCTTACAGGTGGAGCTCCTGAAATGAATCCCCATTTTCGGTGGTTTGTTGAACAGGCGTCTGCCATAGGCGTGAAGGAAATCATTGTGCGTTCTAACCTTACCATTATTCGCGCCAATCCTAAATACCACGATTTGCCAGATTTTTTTAAGGCCCATGGAGTGCATGTCGTCAGTTCATTGCCCTATTATCAGTCCAGTAAAACGGACGCTCAACGCGGAGACGGCGTATTTGACAAGTCCATTGAAGCCTTGAAAATGCTCAATGCGGTAGGTTATGGAACCGCAAACAGCGACCTTCAACTTGATTTGGTGTACAATCCAGCAGGTGCTTTCTTGCCAGGAGATCAAGCGGCCTTAGAACAAGAATTCAAACGCAATCTGAAAAAAGATTTTGGCATTGAGTTCAATCAATTGTTTACCATAACCAATCTCCCCATCAGCCGCTTTTTGGATTACCTCATAGCCAGCGGCAATTACGAAGAGTACATGGATAAATTGGTGACGGCATTCAATCCAGCAGCTGTGCAAGGTGTCATGTGCCGCAACACCTTATCCGTAGATTGGGATGGGTTTATCTATGATTGTGATTTCAATCAAATGTTGCAAATGAAAGTGGATGCACCTTCTAGTCAGCACATCAACGATTTTGACATGGCTTCCTTGGGGAGAAGAGCGATCTTGGTCAACCAGCACTGCTATGGATGCACCGCAGGGGCAGGATCGAGTTGTCAAGGCACAGTGACCTAAGCATGCAAAAGAACCTCATTATTTTCATCAAGAACCCTGTTTTGGGGAAGGTAAAAACACGACTTGCCAAAGATGTGGGGGACAAGGAGGCCCTCTCCATATACTATGATTTGTTGCAAAGATGCCGTGAAGAATGTAGAAAGGTAAATGCAAAGCGATGGCTCTATTATTCTGATGAGCTCGAACAACAGGATGCATGGAGTGAGCAACATTTTACCAAACGCTTGCAATCTCAGGGCGACCTTGGCGAAAGAATCCAAGACGCCTTTGACACGGTAAATCAGGAAGGTGAAGCCACCATAATTATCGGCAGCGACTGTTACGACTTGTTGGCATCCATCATTGAAGCAGCCTTTGAAGCTCTCGAAGAAAAGGATTTCGTGATTGGCCCTGCAAACGACGGTGGTTATTATTTATTGGGCAGCACCCAATTTCATCCACAGCTTTTCCAGCAGATTGATTGGAGCACTTCAGCTGTTTTTGAGCAAACAATTGCGCAGGCAAAAGAATTAAATCTCAGCATTGAAGTGTTGGAGGAATTAGTAGATTTGGACACGCTGGATGATGTGAAAGGTTCGAGTTATCCATGGCCAAAAAAATAAATGAGAATGGTAGAACAGATTAAAGAAGCAAAGAATTACATTGAAAGTCAAGGCATCTTAGATGCTCAAGTCGGCATCGTATTGGGCACTGGATTGGGAAACTTGGCAGAGCAAATTGAGAAAGAGAAAGAAGTTCCTTATGAGGACATTCCACATTTCCCCGTATCTACTGTGGAGTCACACAGCGGTAAGTTGATCTATGGCAATTTGGGAGGCAAGAAAGTCTTGGCCATGCAAGGACGTTTCCATTATTATGAAGGCTATTCTGCCCAAGAAATTACCTTCCCCATTCGTGTCATGCATCAATTGGGGGTGCAGCGCTTGTTGATCTCCAATGCTGCAGGCACTGTCAATCCGGACTTTAAAAAAGGGACATTGATGTTGATCGACGACCACATCAACATGATTCAAGACAATCCTTTGCGCGGCAAGAATATCGATGATTTTGGCCCTCGATTTCCAGACATGAGCCAACCCTACGATGCAGAGATGAATGCCTTGTTGAAACAGCTCGCCACTGAGCTTTCCATCACCTTGAACGAAGGAGTCTATACTCCTGTAGCTGGTCCTAATTTAGAAACAAGAGCGGAGTACCGTTACTTAAGAAGAATTGGTTCAGATGCAGTGGGCATGTCCACTGTACCAGAGGTCATCGTTGCCAACCATATGGGTTTGCCCTGTGTTGCCATCTCCGTGCTAACGGATGAGTGTGATCCAGACAATTTGGCTCCGGTTTCCATTGCAGAAATCCTTGAAATTGCAGGGAGAGCCGAAAAAGATTTGACTCAGCTTTACGTGGCCTTGATTGAGCGCATTCAGCTCTAAAGATTGCTTTTCGAATAGGTCGAAAATATGACGGATTCCACGGCTTTGTTTTGTGGAGTAAAGCCATTGTGTTCTGTTCCTCCTGCGGCTTTGTAATTGTGAAACCATTTCCAAATAAAGCCACCTGCAATAAACTCTTCTTGCCAAAAAGTTTGGTAAAAACCCTTGTAGGAATTGACCTGAGCCTTGATGTTTACTTCACCTGAGCGATCAGCATCCCAAGGTTCATAGGCCGTTTTGTCTCGACTTCTATAGCCATATTCGGTGAACAAAATCTTTTTTTGAAAACGCTCAGTTAATTCTTTGAGATGGGTTTTGTAAGGCAGTAGTGCTGTACTCACCGCAGCCGAACTTGGGGTTTTGTCTTCAATCAAAGGGAAATAGGCATCTACGCCGATGTAATCCAATTCATTCCAGAAGGGTGTTTTTTGGTACTCGTCCCAATTGGCGGCATAGGTCAGTGGGCCTTTGTAAATTTCTTTCACTGCTTTGATCAGGCTTGTCCAAAATGCAGGACGCGCCTCTACAAAATATTCCCATTCGGTGCCGATGCAAAAGAGGTCTGCCTGCATGGAATCTGCTATGGCTGCAAAAGTGAGGATGAAATCACGGTAGGAAGTTTCAAATTTTTGCCAATCGGCATCATTGTCGTATGCATGATGCCCTGTAAAGGCACCGTGCCTGATCCATATTTGGGGTTTCACCATGACCTGATAGCCTGCATCTTTGGCCATTTGAATGGAGTGCTTACTACCGGCAATGCGCTCGCCCCACCATTGCCATTTGCTGTTGAACTGCACCACTTTGCTTTGGTCGGAAACATAACCATAGGGCATAATGCTGACGGCATTGGCCGCCACTTTTTGTTGGGGTTTTTGCAATTGCTCTGGGCTAAATTCCTGAGGCGAGGCCACAAAACTGACCCCATTGATTTTTGGAGCAAGGGGTGTTTGGGCTTGACATGACCATAAAGTGCTCACCAAAAAGGCCAAGGCAAGGAAGCGTACAGACGGTTTGTACATCATTGGAAGGAGAGGTTTCGAATTGTTGAAATTACTGATTCACTACTGAATAGTTGTTGATCAGGAAGCTTTCTCTCTGCGGCCTAGTGACGATGAGGTATCCTTTTTTTAGCCCAGCTTTTAAATAATTTTTGATAAGGGTTGTGTCTTGCCCTAAGGTATCACTGTGGGAGTAGTGGATGGTGTTTATATCGTACCAGGGTTTTAAATTTTTTTTTATGGCTTCCTTATCTGTTAGATCATTGGTAAAAAAGCTACCACTGCATAAATTTTTGTTGGCCACCCATAAGGTGCTGTTTTCCATAAAAGCACGGTATTCGTACCCAAACTTCGTGTACTTATCAATTTTTTCATCAATGTTTTTTTGGAGGCTGTCCGTATTATTTTGAGCGAGTCCATGGGTAAAGCAACACACCATTAACATGGAGATAAAAAGGGATTGATTTATTTTCATTGTTGGATTTCTATTTCAGTACCCTGTCCACGATAGGTGAAGCTTCTTTTGTTGTCTTTGGAAAGCACATTGAGTTCTTCCAAAGTGGTGTGTTCTTTGTACAAACGGAAAAGACAGACATCTGTTGCGTAGATATAAGGGGCATCTATCCTTAAAAAAACACCAACCGTTTGATCAGCGCTTGTTGTGTTGTTTATGCGGTAATACGGCTTTGGGTGTTCAAAGTCGTGTCGGGACAGGACTTCCACTTTTGAGTTAAGCATAAAGAGAGAAGCATCGGTAAAGGTGAGGCTGTTTTCCGCTGCTGGTGTGATCAAGGCATACAGCTTGTAATGTTCACCCTCCGGCCAAAAGGCATAGGTATAGTGGAAACCCTCTTTGGGCTCGACCAAACTATCCGCATCTTGCATTAATCGAAGGCTCTTTTGTCGAATGTGGAACAGTTTTTTCTCGGTGGCATTGAGCGGACGCAGCCGCTTGGAGGAGTTGAGATTAAGGAGGGCAAAATCTTTGGTGACTTCACCCACTACCGTAGAATCTTGAATAAAAAGGGTGGTAAGGCTGTCGGAGCGTTGGTAGGTAAAAGTTTCGACGCCCAATAAATTCTTTTGCGGCGATTGGACAATGTGCAAAGCCGCCTCTTTCTCGGCTTTTACGTAACGGTAAAGCAAATCAGCCTCTATTTCAATGGAATCTATTTTTGGCAAAATCACTTCCAAAGGCATAGGGCGTTGGGCAGTTAGCTGCAAAGTTCCGACTGTCGAAACAAATAAAAGTAAAAAGCGTAATGGACACATTTTATTGGATTTAAATTTACAATATAATCTCCAGACTATTAATTTGACTAATTTTTAAAACTTAATTTAAGAATCCCTTAAAAACAATCATGATCCAAAAGTTCACCTTGTTCCTCTTGGTCGCAGCCATCTTTCCATTGAGCTCTTCAGGACAAATCTCTGAGGAATACCGCTCAATGGCAGAGCAACTGAATCATTACCAGCGGCTCTATGCCCCACTTTCACCCTTTGGCGAATCTTATATTGCCATAGCTGATTTAAACCTCACTGAAAAAGAAGTGCAAGAGTTGGTGGAGGGGGCGGATTATGACCAAATGTTGTCGGCAAACAAAGATTCAATTTCCAGCATCGAACTTATTTTTTATTTCCAAGGCCTGATCATTCACAGTTTGGATGCCCTCCTTCAACATCCTGATTTTGGAAAAAAAGGTGCTATGGACCTTATTGCTGAAGGCGAGCTCAGCATTGTTAGGTCTGATGATGGAAAGTTGTACAATTTTTCCTTGGACGAGAAAACAGGAGGGACCTATCGCTCGCGCTACTCTTGGATGTACTACACCGATTTTAAGGAGCCAGATTCCTCAGATTTGGAAAAATTTCAATCCTTTTTTGCCTCCGACGGTTTCAACGAAATTTATGCCCTTGACACCGATGAAGGCACCAAATACCTGCTGACAGGGTTTGTGCGAGGCTGCTCCTATTGCTTTGAATCATTCGTACAATTGGTGGCCTTCAAAGACAATCAATTCTATGAGGAGTTTTCCTATTCCACCAACAACAGGGATTGGAACGAAGGTGTTTTTTACAATCCTCAAACAAAAACGGTGGAGGCGGATTTTCATTTTGACGATTTGACCAGCAGTTGTGATTGCGCTCAAAATTACAGTGAGGAAGACGCCTATTTCTTTCAGCATACTGAAGACCCCTTCTACTTTAATGTACTTCGCTACCGCTGTAAATGCAGCTTTGTGTTCAACGGCAAAACCTTTGAACGCAGCAAAGCAAGCTTAGAAAGAAAATACATGGGCAGAGGAAGTTATCCGGAAGTGTTGTCTTTTAGGCTAAGCAAGAACCAAAAAGAAGTGAAGCTGTTGATGGCGCCAGATGCCGCTTTGGGCTATTTGTTTGTACGCCCAGACAGTTTGGTAGAATTTTCCTACCCTATAGATAATCCGATGGATGAAGATTTTGTTCTGTCGCCTAACAAGGACACCTTAAGCTTTAACAATGGAGATACGCAATACCAAATCTATGAAGTTGAGCAAAACGGAAAGTTGACAGAGATTGGGATGCTTGTCACTGTGCAAGGAAAAAAGTATACGCTACAAGGTGACATCACCACAGCAAAAGGTTCTCTCAAAAAATTAGATGTGGAGCATGCTTACAATGTTTTTCAAAAGTTGGACTAACTCATTGGTGTGGCTTTCAAAACACACGCATCCTAACATGCTATTAATTTAGTTGTTCAAAAGCTGTTGATATATGAAATTGAAAATTAATGATTTAGGATCCTTTTTTGAGAAAGGGCTAAATGCAATGCGTTACCTTTAGCGATATGTTAGCAGCAGCAAGCCTCAAAACGCACTTTCCTTTTTCTACAGCATGTAGCCATTTGTAAACGTTTGTAAATGCTTACAAACGTTTATTGTCGTTTAAAATAGAATAGTTACTTGGTTAACTGAATTTTAGAACTTAATTTCATTTTTTTATAGCTAACATTTAGTGTTCGCTATAATAGGGATAAGTAGAACTAATTCTATTTAGCCACATGTTGTAGGTAATGTAAAACGCCCTCACACAAACAGCACATTTGGTTTTGCCAACCCACAATCCCAAAGCTAAAAACCAAAAGAGCTGTTTTCTCCCCAAGCACGAAAAGAAAAGCACTATATATTGAATTATGTAGTAAATGATCTTATTTTTGACGCTATATTTAAATAAATATCAGAACTATGGACAATTCTGAACTAAAGAGAGATAGATTTAAGCGTGTAGCCTCTAAGCGAGTTGACAAACTTCTTGCGGGAATTCGCAGCTTATCCAAATGCTCAAACATTAACAATTATGAATACTCGGAAGACGATGTTCAGAAAATGATTAAAGCAATAAAGGATGAGCTAAAGACTATGGAAACGCTCTATAAAAAAAATTTAAAGAACAACATTGACTCATTCAACTTTTAGCGATGAAAGAAATATTTAAAAGTCTTCTTGCAGCATACAAACCCGAACAGGTTCGAGAAGTAATAATGAAAATTGGCAAAGCGAAATATCGCTTCGAACCAGTTGGAAACAGAAAAAACAACTTAGCGACCATAAATATTGGAACCGACCCTGCTGCAGGAGTGACGGAAAGAATAACCAATGCAATTGATGCAGTTCTCGAAAAAGAGTGGATTGACCAAGAAGAACCAACAGATATAAAAACTCCAAGAAGAGCTAGCGAACTGTGGTTCAATATTGAACAAGGTAAAATATCGAAGATTTCAGACAGCAATGATGAAAGACTACGAAGTCTTTCGCCCAAAGTCAAGGTAACATTGACAGATTCAGGTCAAAAATCAAAACCTACAGTTGAGATTAGAGACTTAGGAATTGGGTTAGAACCCGAACAATTTTCGAAGACGATACTTGACCTGGACGGAAACAATAAAATTGGTAAACTACACTTAATGGGAGCTTATGGGCAAGGTGGCTCAACTGCCTTATCCTACAATAATTTGACAATTATCATTTCCAGACCATTCTTCGGAGATAAACGCAAAAAACCTAAAGTAGCTTGGACAATTGTTCGCATTAACCCAGGTGATGTCAATAAAGACAAACATGAATGGTATGAATACATGGTTGATAAAGGAACAGGCCAGCCATTCGTTACCGAAGTTGAAGACAATGAATTTGAGCCAGGAACTCTAGTGCGACACATAATGATGGACTTGGGCAAATTCAAGGGTAATATGACAGCTCCAGGGACAGGTCTTTGGTACTTAGCTCACAATTACCTTTTTGACCCAATTATTCCATTTACCATTTCCGATGAACGGGGAACAAAGCCCGTAAATAGAACAGTTACAGGAAACAATAGACTCTTGACAAATACGGACTTCTTAGACTACCGTCAAGAAGTGCCTCTGACCTTTAAAGATGGGAAAGTCATTATTTATTATTGGGTCTTAAACACCACAGGTGATAACCCTAAAACAAGGATCAAAAATTACGTGATGCCTTCCCAACCAATTGTTATCACATTCAATGGTCAAAAACAAGGAGTCATTGGGAATGCACTAATCAAAAACGACTTAAAACTACCTTTCCTTGATAACTACTTGATAGTTCAAATTGAAGCTGACAATATGGATAATGATTCCAAAAGACAGCTTTTCAGCAGCACAAGAGAATCACTCCGGGACACTTCAATTCTTGAAGAATTAAAAAAATTAACCCTAGATACACTTGCAGCAGATGATGAATTGAAGAGACTAGATAGAGAAAGGAAGCAACGCTATTTTACACAAGAAGATACTTCGGCACTTGATAATCTAAGAAAGCGATTAGCTCGAAGAATCAATACATACTTAAAAAGCTCAGGAAGTGGCAATTCAGTAACCGCCACCAAAACAAATGAATCACATAATAGTGAGAAGTTACCTGAGATTCCAGTTGAAGATCCACCAACATTATTTGAGATTGTTACACCTTCTCCCAAAGAAGTGTATCAAAACAAAAGCTTCGCAATCAAGTTCAAAACAGATGCTCACCCGAGCTACTTCAATAAAGCTGAAACTTTCGTTGCATTTTTTGAGCCTCAATCTTTCGGTATGTTCACAGGAACAGCTCGTGTAGTTGATGGCTATGGTTTGGCTCATTTCAGAGTTTCAGAAGAAACACAAATTGGTGATGACGGACAAATCACTTTGGAGCTGCGACCTCCCAGGCAAAAGTCATTCAATTCGGCAGTTGATGTTGTTGCAATAGAAAGACCTGAAGATTCCAACCCCTCAGGAGATGGAGATAATAAAACTCCAAATATTCAAGTCGAATTTGTTGACAGAAATAACCCATGGTTTCAAGAAAACGAATGGAATGATTTGGGCGTTACCCTAAAGGGTCGGGCTTTTCGCACTCGCTTTTTTGCTCCTATCGTCACAAAAAGAGCTCAAACAATTGCTTCAATCCCTAACGCAATTGCAGCCTGAAAATGATTGCTCAACTCCAAAGAACGTGGCGAGAAAATCTTCAGCATTTAGTTTGTAATGCTAAACAAACGCTCTTTATTTCTTCTCCTTTCGTAACTCAAAATGGAGTTGATTTCGTCAAATCAAATCTTAAAAAACAATTCAAGAATGAAGGGGAATTGATTTTTCTGACTAACCTATCTCCAAGTAACATTTTACAGGGCTCAAACTCGCCTGACCCTTTTATTTCATTAAAATCAGAAGTCAACAATTTGAAATTGTGGCATTTACCCAAGCTGCACGCTAAAGTCTATATCTCCGATAAGAATAAATCGATTGTCACTTCAGGTAATCTTACCAATGGCGGACTGTATTCAAACTTTGAGTACGGCATTCAAATCAACGATTCTGCTGAATCAGCAAAAATTTATGATGATATCAATAATTATTGTCAGCTAGGTTCGAAACTTGATTTTAACACTTTACAATCTTTATCTGAAATTGCCAAGGGCATAGCCAAAAAGAGAGAAAAAGTTCAAAGTGAAGTTTCTAAAGAAATTAACGAACTGCTATTCTCCGCACAAGATGAGTTAGTTAAAGACAGGCTGCAGAAAGGAGCAACTCATAACGTTTTTGCTAAAACGATACTCTATGTTTTATATAAATATCCCCAAGGTCTTTCAACAGAAGACATTCATTTAGAAGTTAAAGAAATTCACCCTGACCTCTGTGATAATTCAGTCGATAGGATTATAGAAGGCAAGAGTTTCGGAAAGAAATGGAAACACGCTGTAAGAACTGCCCAACAGCATTTGAAAAAGAATAGTCAAATAGTTTTAAATGAAGGAATATGGCGTGTGAAATAATCAAAGAAAACAAGCTTTTTAAAAACGTTTGGATTTTCTTAGACTACATTCAAGGATTTGACAAAACCACTAGGATATGGGGAGAAACAAAAGGAAAAGCGACAGCTACTGATAGAATCGTAGTTCTGTCAGACATTAATCCGTTCAAAGAAAACCATAGGCTTAATGGAGAATCGGACTTGACTTATGATTTGATAAAGGAAAGTACAAAACACTTCATGGGAGATATGCTTAAGAAATGACAAACAAGATTTCAAATAGAGATTTTCATTCTCAAATAGTCGAGCTACTTAAAAATGCTCGTCAAAGAGTTGTTCAAGCTGTGAACCACACAATGGTTCTAACCTACTTTGAAATTGGGAGAATGATAGTTGAAGAACAGCAGAATGGAAAAGACAGAGCTGAATACGGAAAGGAACTAATTAAAGAGCTTTCAACCACATTAACAAAAGAGTTTGGCAAAGGATTTTCTCAAAGGAATGTTGAGCAAATGAGAAAATTTTATTTGACCTACACAAAAACGCAGACGCTGTCTGCGGAATCTAAGTCTTCAAACAAACCGCAAACGCTGCCTGCGGATTTCAAATTGAGTTGGTCACATTATTTGACGTTAATAAGAATTGAAGATGTAGCGGAGCGTTCGTTCTATGAGATCGAATCAGTAAAAAACAATTGGAGTGTCAGGGAACTCCAAAGACAATACGATTCAGCTCTCTACACCAGACTTGCCATAAGCAGAGATAAAGACAAATTAAAAGAACTGTCAGAAAAAGGACTTGTACTCCAAGAGCCAAAGGACGCTATCAAAGACCCATACATTCTTGAATTTATTGGACTGCCTGAGAAATCCGCTTACTCTGAAAGCCAACTTGAAGAAGAACTAATAAACAAACTCGAACACTTTTTACTAGAGCTCGGTAATGGCTTCACATTCGTTGCAAGACAGAAACGTATTTCATTTGACGACAAGCACTTTAGAGTCGATTTAGTATTCTACAATCGAATCCTCAAATCTTTTGTACTTATTGACTTGAAAATTGGAGAAATAAAGCACCAAGACATTGGACAAATGCAGATGTACGTTAACTATTACGACAGGGAGATTAAACTTGAAGACGAAAATAAGACCATTGGAATTGTACTTTGTCAAAACAAAAGTGAATCAGTAGTTGAATACACACTACCCGAAGACAACAAACAAATCTTTGCGAGTAAATACAAAACCGTACTTCCTAGTAAGGAAGAACTTAAATCTATAATTACAGGGGAATGACCAACGCTCAAGTCATACACATTTGCAAGTCGCACAAGCCGACACACAAGCCAAAACTTGCAAAAGAGTATGCCTTTGCCAACGCTGATTGACAAACTAAATGGAAAAAAGGTCGAGTAGGTAAAGGGGATTCTCACCCCTAAACCTCTCACAGAACCGTACGTGATGCTCTCACATCATACGGCTCTTCTTAACAAGCCT
>PAVT01000052.1 GCA_002713165.1 Verrucomicrobiota bacterium | reverse complement strand
TTGAATAGATTAAAAAAATACTCTGCAGGAGGATGGTTTCACCCGCAATTTATAAATGAAAAAGTGCCTACCTTAAGAGAGGTGATAGAGTTGGTGAATGGACAAACTACACTTTTGTTGGAAATCAAGAACGGAAGTCCATATCATCATGGGATAGAGAGAAGTATAGTAAACTTGGTTAATGAATATGATGCCAATGATTGGTGCATAGTTCAATCTTTCAACGATAAAGTTCTAGATAATTTTAGAAAACTCCCAAACTTAAATAGTGACATACAGAAACTCTTCAGTGCCTTTATTCCTGTGGCACCGTTTTATGGCGGAAGTAAGTTTAGTTATAAACGTTTGCGTAGATATCATTTTGCAGATGAAGTCAACATCAACTATAAATACGTTACTCCTAGGGTGGTAAAAAAAGTACACTTGATGAACAAGAAGGTGAATGTTTGGACCGTTAATGAATCCGCCAACATGAAAAAGTACATTGGTATGGGTGTTGATGGAATCATCACCGATTTCCCAAATCGATTGAAAGCATTACGTTCCTAGTCTTTTTCCTAGGTAAATCAAGAAGATGCCCATAATGAATAAGCCCAATTTGAAATTATAACTTCCTTGCCAATGGTTGGGCCCTTCTGAAGAATAATTCAATTCTAGTCCTTCTACGAAAGCAAAAACAGCTAGAAGAAAACCAATTGTTGTGAGTAATCTTGGAAGTGTCATTGACTAAGTATTATTCAACTTAATTGCAGCTTCCTTTGCATGGTATGTAACGATTATGTCCGCACCAGCCCTTTTCATTGATGTCAATGACTCCATCATCATTTTCTCTCCATCGATCCATCCTTTTGATGCCGCTGCTTTCAGCATGGCGTATTCGCCACTGACATTGTAAGTTGCAATTGGAACATCGGTATTTCTTTTAAGATCTTGAACAATGTCTAAATAGGAGAGTGCTGGTTTTACCATTAAGATGTCAGCACCTTCCTGAAGATCTAACATCGCCTCTTTTAGTGCTTCTCTTTTATTGGCTGGATCCATTTGGTATGTTCGTCGGTCACCAAAAGAAGGGGCAGAATCAGCGGCATCTCTAAATGGCCCATAATATGCAGAGGCGTATTTTACAGCATAAGACATAATAGGCAATTCAACAAAACCTTCTAGGTCAAGCGTATCTCTCATTGCTCTAACCATTCCATCCATCATGCCAGAGGGGGCTAGCATGTCCGCACCCGCTTTTGCCATTGAGATACTTTGTCGTTCAAGATTTATCAACGTTTTGTCATTGTCAACATCATTGTTTTCAATGACCCCACAATGTCCATGATCTGTATATTCACAAAAGCAAACATCTGCAATAGTATAAATGTCAGGGCATTGTGTTTTTATGTGCTGAATGCCTTTTTGAACAATTCCTTCATCATTCCATGATTCGCTACCAATAGCATCTTTACTTTTTGGAATTCCGAAAAGTATTGTAGACTGAATTCCAATCTTATTCAATTCTTCTAATTCTTCGTTTATTCTATCAAGTGAATAGCGAAAAACTCCCGGCATAGATGCAATTTCTTTCTTGATATTTGTACCTTCTTCTATAAAAAGGGGATAAACAAAATCATTCACCGACAAATGAGTTTCCCTTATAAGTTTTCGGATGGAACTTTTTTTTCTAAGTCTTCTAGGTCTGTTCATTTATTTTGTTGTTTAAAATTGCTTCAATTATACCATCTTCTGTATGTGGCTTTGCTTCGAAATCAACCTTTATTTTTAATTCCTTTGCGACTTTGCTTGTACTTGGGCCGATTGTTATTACCTTTTTTCCCACTAGAAAATCCCCGACGGGTCTAAGTTGTCTTACAAATGAATGAATTGCAGAACCACTGCAAAAAGTAATGTACTTTAGATTGGATTTTTTCACTTTGTTCAAAGTAGACTCATCAATTTTGTTATCAAGATTATGATATATCGTTATGACTTTAGGATGTGCTCCCCTCTCTTCAAGTATTTTAATATAGTCTTTGTTTGAGAGATTTGATGTGGGAATGAGTATATGCTTTCCTTCGATTTCATGGATGTTTTCTGCCAAGACTTTCGCCGTGAATTTAATGGGAACAAAATTGGTTCTGTAGCCAATTTCCTCCAACTTCATTTTTGTTTTTTCTCCTACTGTGGCAAATTTAAGGTTGGGAAAGAAATAAAGTTTGACCTTCTCGCTTTCTATGATTTCGAAAAAAAAGGCAACACTGTTCGGGCTTGTAAATATGATCCAATCATATTTCTCTATCTGATTTAACTGCTCCTTGATAGGTCGCAAGTCTTCAACCAAGCTAAGTTTGATCATGGGAGCTATCATGGAGGGAATGCCTTTTGCTTCTAATATACCTTGAAGTTTTAATGCATCTTCTGCAGGTCGTGTAATAAGTACAGTGTCAGTGTTAGTTTGCATAGATGTTTAAAGTTCCCTTGAGGCTCTACTCTGGTCAAGCACCTTTTGGCTTAATGTTCTTGCTAATTGTGCAGCAAGCTGGTTGGCAATTTTTTTATGGCCTTCAATGCCATCTATTTGAGCGATTTCTCCATTGGCTGAAGCATACAAACCTCGAATTTTGATTGATTCATTTTCAATTTGTGCGTAGGCTGCAATCGGGCTGTTACATCCACCTCCTAATTCTTTTAAAAATGTGCGTTCTGCAGAGGTTGCTAAATCAGTATCTTCATCATTGAATTCTTCAAGAAGTGAAAGATTCTCAGTGTCTGAATTGCGAATTTCAAGCGCCAACGCTCCTTGACTAACGGCAGGTAACATTTGCTTAGAGCTAAGGATCTCATCAGCAGTTTCAATCATTCCTAAACGATTTAAACCTGCAGCTGCAAGCACAATGGCGTCGAATTTTCCAGATTTCATTTGTTTTATTCGGCCATCTACATTGCCTTGTATAAACTTCACATGAAGGTCTGGACGGAGAGCCTTGAGTTGAATTTCCCGCCTCAAACTGCCGGTGCCAACCACAGCGCCTTCTTTTAACTCATTTAGTTTTTCTCCATTCCTACTGATGATGACATCTCTTATATCCTCTCTAGGAGATACAGCAGCAATTCTAGTGTGCTGACTTGGTTCTGTTGGCAGATCTTTATAACTGTGTATGGCTATATCAATTTCCCCTTCAAAAAGCGCAACTTGAATGGCAGAGGTAAAAGCACCTGTTACTTGTATGTTGCCCTCATCTCCATGTGTACGAATTACCTTTGTCAAGTATTCATTATTTGGCTCAATTTGCCTAAGTTGTTCGATGACTTGATGTGTTTGAGTGAGTGCGAGCTTGCTGCCTCTTGTGCCAATAATGATTCTTCTTTTCGGCACAAACAGCTCAACATCATCTAAGTCAAATACTTTTTTAACAGTGTTGATTGGGTTGTCTTGATGGTGGAGGTTTTGTGCAAACTTCTGAACTTCCTCAAGTGGATTTTTGGAAAGTTTTCTGATCAGTCGATGGGCAAACCTTTCAATCAATTTTTTTTGTTCGGGACTTATTTTGCCAAGCTTTGGAAGTAGCCATTTCAATTCATCTTCCTTGGCCAAAAGCATCTTGTTCCAATATGCTTCAATTACCGGTGATGTTTTTCTCTGGTACAACCATTGAATGTATTTCTCTACTTCCTCTTCTACAATTTTTTTGACCTCTGGGATTTCATCGTATCTTTTCAACAATCCTTCATAGGTCATTCTTTTGATGTCATCCAAATCATATAGGAAAAGATTTTTCACCTCTTTTAGACCTGGGTTAAAATTTCGTGGAAGTCCAAAATCGATCAACAATTTTGTTTTTTCAGCATTTCTCCCAAACTGGGCTCTAGTACACTTACTATCTTCAAGATTTTTTTCGCTCAAAAGGTTTACTTCTCCTTGTGTGCCGCCGATGACAATGTCAACTTTGCCGATTAAATGATGCAAAGCAGAAACATGTTCGGCCTTGCCTCCCCATTCAATGGCCATTTCTTTGGCGCGCTCCAAATTGTGACTTGCAACATAGAGCGACTTCACTGGTGATCGGTCCAAAATGGTGTTCACAAGATTAGCCATGTTGCCCGTACCCACAAGAAGTATGGTTGAGTCCTCTAATTTTAAATCATGCTTTTTGATCAATTCAAAGCCGACTGTAGCCAACGATGCTGAATGTTTACCAATGTCTGTCTCTAACCGAACCCTCTTGCCAAGATGTATGGCCTCTCTGATAAGTTCATCTAGTACTGGTCCTATTGTTCTCTCATTGCGTGAAAGGTCGAAGGAATCTCTGATTTGTCCAACGATCTGATGTTCTCCTATGGCTTGGGATTCTAATCCTGCAGCGGTGGAGAACAGGTTTTGAACTGCAATTTTTGAGTCTGGAAAGACGTTTAGGTATTGTCCATAGTCTCCAAAACTTTCTATGTATTGCTGAAGTTTTTGGTAATTATCACCATATGCATAGAGCGAAAGCCTGTTACAAGTAGATAGAATAAATACCTCTTGATAGTGTTTTTTTAATTCTTTGATCGCCTCTGAAATTTGAGTTTTGTTGAGTGCGAGTTGTTCTCGAATTTCAATAGGAGTGTTCTTGTGACTTATTTCAACGCCAATAACTCTTTGCATAGGGATAACGAGGCTTTAATTGTGTCGCAAAAGTAATGAATATGGCTTCTGTAGTTTGTGGGCTTTGTGCTAAATGATGTTTAAAAAGCAACATTGCCCTAACATAAAATTAATATCGAAAATAACAATGCCAAACTTTAAATTGTTGAAAAAAATAGTGGTAGAAATCTTCAACATCAATCAAGACAAGAAATCAAATAATATCCCGATTTGTTAATAAAATAAAAGAGGACATTATTGAGGATTGCGGCATGCATGACTACCTTGGTCAAAGTTAAAATAATATAAAGCTACCTTGTCGAAGAGATAAGACAACTGTTTGAAAATGAAAGATACAACAACTGAAGTAAGAAGTGAAAAGAAAGTAGAAAAGCAGGTTTCTGCAGCAAAGAATGCAGAAAAACGAGAAGTTTACTCTTACGAAGATGTTGTAAAATATGCTACTAAATATTTTAAGGGAGATGATCTAGCCGCCAATGTATGGGTAAACAAATACGCACTGAAAGATTCAGCCGGAAATATCTATGAAAGAACTCCTGATGACATGCACAAAAGACTTGCTTCTGAAATTGCAAGAATAGAAAATAGATATTCGAATGCACTCAATGAGCAAGAGGTGTATGAATTGTTAAAAGACTTTAAATACATCGTGCCACAAGGAGGACCAATGACTGGAATTGGCAACAATTATCAGATTGCTTCCTTGTCTAATTGCTTTGTTATTGGGAACAAGGGAGTTGCTGACTCTTATGGTGGAGTAATGAAGGTAGACGAGGAGCAAGTTCAGCTCATGAAGAGAAGAGGCGGTGTAGGCCATGATTTATCGCATATCCGACCAAAGGGGAGTCCTGTAATGAATAGTGCGCTTACCTCAACTGGCATTGTGCCCTTTATGGAACGCTATTCGAATTCCACAAGAGAAGTGGCACAAGACGGAAGAAGAGGAGCATTAATGTTAAGTGTGTCCATTAAACACCCAGACGCAGAAGGGTTCATAGATGCTAAAATGGATGGGACTAAAGTCACAGGAGCCAATGTTTCTGTAAAAGTGACAGATGACTTTATGGAATCAGTGGTCAATAACACTCCATTTAAGCAGCAATATCCCATTGATAGTAATGAACCTAAGTTTGAAAAAGAAACGAATGCCAAGCAGTTATGGGGCAAAATTGTCCACAATGCATGGAAATCTGCTGAGCCAGGAGTATTGTTCTGGGATACAGTAATCAATGAATCTATTCCTGACTGTTATGCAGATTTAGGATTTAAAACTGTTTCGACCAACCCATGTGGGGAGATTCCACTTTGTCCTTATGATTCATGTAGATTGCTTGCTATAAACCTGTTTAGCTACGTAGATCAACCATTCACTGAAGAGGCAACCTTTAACATGCAAAAATTTAAAAAGCATGTAAAGTATGCACAGCGAATTATGGATGACATTGTAGATCTTGAAATGGAAAAGATCGACGCCATCATCAAAAAAATAGAGGACGATCCAGAAGCATTAGAGATCAAAAGAACAGAGTTGACACTCTGGAAAAAAATCAAGCAGAAATGTATGGAAGGAAGGAGAACAGGTGTGGGAATAACAGCTGAAGGAGACATGTTGGCTGCCCTAGGCATGCGTTATGGAACTGATGAAGCACTTGATTTTTCTGTGAAAGTTCACAAAAATTTAGCCATAGAGGCATACCGTTCTTCAGTTGAGATGGCAAAAGACAGAGGCTCTTTTCCTATTTATGACTCCATGAGGGAGGAAAAGAATCCTATGATTAATAGAATCAAAGAATCAGATCCAGCCCTTTATGAGGATATGGTTAAATACGGAAGAAGAAACATAGCATTGTTGACAATAGCCCCAACAGGTACGACAAGTATTATGACTCAGACAACTTCGGGGATAGAGCCGGTTTTCATGGTTTCTTACAAACGAAGAAGAAAAGTAAACCCCAATGACAAAAGTGTCAAGGTTGATTTTATTGATGAAGTAGGGGATGCATGGGAAGAGTATCACGTTTTCCATCACAATTTTAAAACATGGTTAGAAGTAAATGGCCATAATTTAACAAGAGTTGCAACATATTCTGAAGATGAGTTGAATGCCCTCATAGAACAATCACCATATAACAAAGCCACGGCAAATGATGTTGACTGGGTGAACAAGGTGAAAATGCAAGGGGCAATTCAAAAATGGGTCGATCATTCCATCAGTGTGACCGTAAATGTTCCTGAAGACATCTCTGAAGAAATGATTGGAAAAATATATGTTACTGGATGGGAGAGTGGCTGTAAGGGAATCACTGTATATAGAGATGGAAGCCGTTCAGGTGTGCTTATCAGCAATGATGAGAAAAGTGAAGGAAAAGAAAACACAGCATTCATCGAGACACAGGCCCCAAAACGGCCAAAAGTGCTAGAAGCCGATATAGTTAAATTTAACAACAATCACGAAAAGTGGATTGCCGTGGTTGGAACCATTGACGGTCGACCATACGAGATATTTACTGGACGTGCAGAAGATTCCTTTTCTATTTTGGGACACGTAGATCGCGGTTGGGTGATGCGCAACAAAACTGAGGATGGGCGTGCGCGATATGATTTTCAATATGAAGATAAGGAAGGGTACAAGACTACAATAGAAGGACTGTCAAGAACGTTTAATCAAGAGTATTGGAACTATGCGAAATTGATTTCAGGGGTATTGCGTCATGGAATGCCAATTGCTTTTGTTGTAGAGATGGTTTCAAACTTGCATTTGAGTGATGAGAGCTTAAACACTTGGAAAAACGGAGTTCAAAGAGCACTTAAAAAGTACATACCTGATGGCACCAAGATCGAAGGACAGGAATGTCCTGACTGTGGTTCTGGTGAAGGATTAATGTTTAAAGAAGGGTGTTTGACATGCTCTGATTGTGGTTACAGCAAGTGTGGATAAATTAATTTAGTTTGAGTTTGCTTACACCTTGAATTGAATCTCAATTCGAGGTGTTTTTTTATAATGAAGAACCTTAGAAACATATTCATTTTATTTTGTCTAGTAGGCATAGTGTCCTCCTGTGCTTCTAATCGCCCTAGACCTTATAAAAAGAAACGCACAAAAAAGAATTGTGATTGTCCCTCTTGGAGCTCAATATATTTTGCTCAATCAACAAAATGGTCAGTTGCAGTGAACCCTAATAAACGTATTTTTGTTATTTAGACTTAATCTAAATAATGGATTACTCAACCTTAGATCAAATCAAAAAAGGCGAAGTTGTTTTAATTGAGCAAATTCAGAGTGAAGATCTTGCAATACAATTGCAACACCTCGGTTGTGTACCCGGAGTAAGCATTAGGTTAGAAAGAAAGGCTCCTTTAGGAGACCCCTTAATCTTTAGATTGGACCAAAGTTTTATTAGCGTTCGTTTAAGTGATGCAAGAAACATTCAGGTGCAGAGAAACCCAAAAGTGGCACTATGAATAGTGCAAGAAAAGGAGGTCTAAAAATAGTGCTCGTGGGCAATCCTAATTCTGGGAAAACGAGTTTATTCAATAACCTAACGGGCTTAAGGCAGCAGGTTGGAAATTTTCCAGGAGTTACGGTTGAGAAGAAACAAGGAAAATTTATTTTGGATGAGAATGAGGAGGTTGAAATCACTGACCTGCCTGGATTATATAGTTTACATCCAAAATCAGAGGATGAAGAAGTTTCAGTAAACTACCTTGAGAGCATTAAAAATAAAGGACAAAACGATCTCATTGTTCTCGTCGCTGATACCATGTCTTTGAAAAGAAACATATTGTTGGCAACACAAATTGCTGCACTGGGTAAGCCAATGATCATGGTATTAAACATGATGGATTTGGCTCAGAAAAACCAGATGAAAATTGACCTTGAAGGCTTGCGTAACGAACTAGGATTTCCGATTGTTTCAATGAACGCTAGAATAGGCAAAGGCATTGATCAATTGAAAACAGAAATCATGCATTTTCTGCATGATGGAACTCAAAGTTTAATATTTAATAAAGGCCCAAAGGTCAACAATATAGACGACGCAAAAGCACTTTACGAACGCTTTGTTAAAGAAAATAAAAAGGGAATAGCTACTGAACGAACTGCAAAATTAGATCATTTCCTTACTCACCCAGTTTATGGTGTACTTTCTTTCTTGTTTATACTTTTTTTGATTTTTCAGGCAATTTTCTCTTGGTCTACTGTACCAATGGACTGGATCGAAAATGGATTTCTAGTTTTTGGCAATTGGGTAGGTGCAGTATTACCGACAGGTGTTTTAAATGACCTCATTGTAGACGGAATAATCGCTGGTTTAGGTGGGATCATCATTTTCATTCCACAAATAGCACTGCTGTTTTTCTTCATTGGTTTGATGGAGGATACAGGCTATCTATCAAGGGTAAGTTTTATGATGGATAAACTTTTGAGAGGATTTGGTTTAAATGGAAGATCCATCATTCCAATGCTAGGAGGCGCAGCATGTGCAGTTCCTGCCATCATGAGCGCGCGAATCATTGGAAATCGTAAAGAGAGATTGCTTACAATTTTCGTTACTCCCTTAATTAGCTGTTCTGCCAGAATACCTGTGTACACTTTATTGATCGCACTGATAATTCCTTCCGAGATGCAGTATATGAGTTTTAATCTGCAGGGTATTGTCATGATGTCACTTTATCTATTGGGCTTTATAGCAGCGCTTCTAACAGCCTTTTTTATGAAATACATTGTCAAATCAAAGCAGACCTCTCACTTTACAATGGAGATGCCATTGTACAGACCTCCAAGGTGGAGCAATATCGGAATTACCGTTTTTAATAAAGTAAAGACGTTTCTTTTTGAAGCAGGGAAGATTATAATTGCAGTATCCATTGTTTTGTGGGTAATGTCCTCTTATGGTCCAGGGGATAAAATGAATCAAATTGAGCAGAAATATTCAAGCCAAGAAATCTCTAATGGCGCAGAATTAATGGCCAATGAGAAATTGGAAGCTTCTTATGCTGGTCACCTTGGAAAATTTATTGAACCCGTGATTGAACCGCTTGGTTTTGATTGGAAAATTGGCATTGCAGTGATCACATCATTTGCGGCAAGAGAGGTTTTTGTGGGTACCATGGCAACTTTATACAGCATAGGTGATGAAGAAAATACAATAGGGATTTTAGATAAAATGAGAAAAGCCGAGGATCCAACTACTGGAGAAAAAATTTATACCAAAGCAACTGGCTTTTCGTTGCTCATCTTTTATGCTTTTGCATTGCAGTGCATGGCAACTGTGGCCATAGTAGTGAAAGAAACAGGAGGTTGGAAGTGGCCAATAATTCAACTACTTTATATGAGCAGCTTGGCCTATTTGTCTAGTTTAATGGTCTATCAATTCTTCCATTAAGTGTCTTCTAAAATTATTAAATACCTCCCTGAAGGGGCACTAGAAATAGTGATTCAATGGTTTAGAAAGTACAATTTTCATTTACGCATTAGTAAACCAAGGAGAACGAAACTAGGAGATTATCGACCTTCAACGAAACAACATCCTCATAGAATATCGGTCAATGGCGATTTGAATAAGTACCATTTCTTGATCACTCTTACCCACGAAGTTGCACATTTGATTACTTGGGAAAAATATGGTAGAAGTGCTTTGCCTCATGGAGTTGAATGGAAGTTAAATTACGCTCAACTATTGGAAGAAATTCTCCAAAAAGTGGATTTTCCTAAAGATTTGCATGCAGCATTGATGCAACATAAGTCCAAGCCAAAAGCGACGTCTTGCTCTGATAGTGATCTATTACTCAATTTGAGGGTTTACGATGAAAATCAAGAGAAAACTACTCTAGATGAACTAGAAGAAGGCGACCACTTCTTGCTTTATGGTAAAAGAAAATTTAGAAAAGGGAGACTAAGGCGCACACGTTATGTATGCACTGAAATGTCAAGTGGTAAAGCTTATTTAATTCATGAATCTGCAGAGGTAGAAAAATACTCATAGCTCGCCTTTGAATATCATTATTTTTGCAAAATAAAATACGACAAATGAATCGGAGAGAAAACAATTATTGTGTGATCATGGCTGGTGGAATAGGTAGTCGATTTTGGCCTATGAGCAGGACACTCTACCCTAAACAATTCATTGATATCCTTGGAACTGGGCAAACTTTGATTCAGCAAACATTTCATAGACTAAATCGCTTAGTTCCAAAGGAGAATATCTTCATCGTAACCAATGACCTTTATAAAAATTTAGTGCTTGAACAATTGGAAGTAAAAGAAGATCAAGTGTTGTGTGAACCAAATCGAAGAAATACTGCACCCTGTATTGCTTATGCAAATTATAAGATCGCGAAGCGTAATAAAAAAGCAAACATTATTGTAGCTCCCGCAGACCACTTAATTCTTAAGGAAGATCGATTCATTGAAGCAATGGAGACAGCATTAGAATTTACTTCCAAGAACGATGCATTATTGACTTTGGGTATAAAACCTAGTAGGCCTGATACCGGATATGGTTATATTCAATTCGAGGATGTTGGAGATGAGGAGATTAAAAAGGTGAAAACATTTACAGAAAAACCAGATTTAGAACTCGCCCAGCAGTTCTTAAACAGTGGTGATTTCAGTTGGAATTCTGGGATGTTTATTTGGAGTTTGAATGCAATAAATAAGGCCTTTCAAATGCATTTACCAGAAATAAACTCATTGTTTTTGGAGCAAGAGCAGAAATTTGATACTGATGATGAGAACAATGCCATCGAAGCCATTTACGCAGTAAGTAAAAGTGTTAGCATTGATTATGGAATAATGGAACGCGCAGAGAATGTTTATGTGCTCAGCGCAGATATTGGTTGGTCAGATCTAGGAACTTGGGGGTCTATCTATACACATTTGGAGCACGATCAAAATGACAATGCAGTGATTGGAGAGAATGTGATGATGTATGATTCTAAAGATTGCATTGTGAGTGTGCCTAAAGACAAATTGGTCGTACTTCAAGGCCTTGAAAATTACATTGTAGTTGAGGCAAACAATACATTGCTAATTTGCAAAAAGGAGGAGGAGCAAAGCATCAAACAGTTTGTAACAGATATCAAATTAGAGAAAGGAGACCGATTCATTTAGTCAATAGTCAATTTGAAAATCTTGCCATCGGAATTAGCACCTATGGCCATAGATTGATCTTTAAAAAATCGAAGAGTATTTAGAGCCTGGCTGGATTTAACAATCCAATGCTGTCCACCATCAAGGGACAAGTCAATTCCATTACTTCCAGCACTCAGCCATACATCTTTGGATGCACAATAATCTATAACTGACCGATAACCAAATATACTTTCTTGAGATGAATGCCATGTGGAATCGCCAAGTTTTAAAATGGTTGGGTGATAAAAGTGGTCTTTTTCTAGAAAGCTTCCGCCAACTCCAATCAATTGATTATTCCCATAAGCTAAAGAATAGATGCCAAAATAATCAAGCGTGTCTTTCAAGGAAGTGTTCATAGCTGTCCATAGCTGTCCATTATTCGAAAAAAACACTCTGCTTTTTTCTCCTCCTAGTCCAATGTAATAGTTGCCTAATTTGTCAATTGCTATACAGCTACCACTTGCAGCATATCCGTTTTCGTTGGGCATTGGCAGTGGCAAATTTGCCTTTGGAACTCTCTTCCAACTTTGACCGGAATCATTCGTCAGCAAGATGAAGTGACTGCTATCTAACTGATCTCCAAAAATGATTCCCTCTGATTCGTTCCTAAATACTATACTATTCATGAACGCATTGGAGTCTAGATTTTCATGAACTAGTTGCCAGTTTTCGCCGCCATCATTAGTGGCATAAACCCTTGATGGGAAACCAGCACTTGCAATAAATGCTCGACGCTCATTAAATGCCCAAACAGATCTTAAATCAAGGGAGTCTTTGTCTGGCGAAGGTAAAACCTTCCAATTCTGACCTTTATCCAAAGATTTCAGTATGGTGCCATTAGCTCCACTCAACCATATCGTGCGGTTATTTGTGATGGATATACCACGAAGACTTTCTTGAGTTGGACTGTTTAGTTCATCTATAATCAGAGAAGGAATTTCTTCATTGACTTCGGACTCTTTTTTACTTTTCTGCTGACATGAAAATGTGAGAGAAACTAATACTATTAACAATGCAAACTGTAGTCTCTGATTTAGCATGCTTACGATTGTATGTTTCCAATCATCTTAGAAGGGTCCACCCATTTGACAAATTCTTCTTCAGTTAAGTACCCAAGATTAATGGCTTCTTCCTTCAAAGTTGTTCCATTCTGATGAGCCGTTTTTGCAATTTTAGAAGCTTTATCATATCCAATGTGAGTATTGAGTGCTGTGACCAGCATCAAAGAATTATTCAAATTTTCTTTAATATTTTGATGATTTGGCTCTATTCCCACTGCGCAATTGTCGTTAAATGATACACAGGCATCGCCAATCAATCGTGCAGATTCGATTAAGTTTTTAGCCATCATGGGCTTGAATACATTCAATTCAAAATGACCGTTCATTCCACCAGCTGCGATTGCCATATCATTTCCAATAATTTGAGCACATACCATGGTAAGTGCCTCTGCTTGTGTAGGGTTTACTTTACCGGGCATGATAGAAGAACCAGGCTCGTTGGCAGGAATATTGAGTTCACCTATTCCACAGCGTGGACCCGAAGCCAACAATCGTATATCATTGCCTATTTTCATTAGACTAACCGCCAATTGCTTTAAGGCACCATGCGTTTCGACAATTGCATCATGTGCAGCCAAAGCCTCAAATTTATTATCAGCCGAGCGAAAAGGAAGTCCAGTAAATTCGGCGATTTTTTCTGCTACCAATTCTGAGTAGCCATCTGGGGTATTGATGCCTGTACCCACTGCTGTACCGCCTAGCGCCAATTCTGATAAATGATCCAATGTATTTTTAAGTGCTTTTAAACCATGTTTTAGTTGAGAGGAATAACCTGAAAATTCTTGTCCAACCGTCAAAGGAGTGGCATCCATCAAATGCGTTCTGCCAATTTTAACGACACCCATATATTCTTTTGATTTTGCCTCTAAAGTGGTAAGTAATTTTTCAACTCCAGGAATGGTGCATTCCATTATTTGTTTATAACAGGCAATGTGCATTCCTGTTGGGAAGGTGTCGTTTGAGGATTGGGATTTATTGACATCATCATTTGGGTGGACGAAACGCTCACCTACTCCTAATTTATTTCCATCCAACACATGAGCTCTATTGGCGATTACTTCATTGGCATTCATGTTGGACTGTGTACCTGAACCAGTTTGCCATACCACCAATGGAAATTGATCATTTAAATTTCCGTCTAAAATTTCATCGCATACAGCTGAAATCAAATCTCTTCTTTTTTCGTCTAAAATTCCAAGTTCATGATTTGTGTATGCTGCTGCTTTCTTTAAGTAAGCAAAACCATAAACAATTTCTAGAGGCATTTGCTGTTTTTCATCACCGATTTTAAAATTATTTCTAGATCTTTCTGTTTGAGCACCCCAGTATTTTTCTGCTGGAACCTTAACTTCTCCTAATGTGTCTTTTTCTATTCTATATTCCATAAATGAAGCTTATATTTTTGAGTTGTATCCGTCGAATTTTGTGTAAAATTGCATAGAATTTTAATTCAACAAGATGTTTACAGGTGGTTTTTTATTGTTTCTAGCAATTTTTTCTCTGGCTTTTTGGGTGTTGATCTTCTTATCAGCCTTTGCTTTACCTTATTCCATTACATTGTATGTCATGGAAAAATTAAAAAGAAAGAAAAACAATTCCTCAGAATCTTAGAGTAATTCCAACAATTTTTCAGCAGGTCTAGCAACAACTGCCTTCTTTTCACCTATCACTATCGGTCGTTCCATCAATTTTGGATGTTCTATCATCGCTGCTACCCATTCAGTCTCTCTCAACGATTTACCTTTGTACTTTTCTTTAAAGATGGCCTCATTTTTTCTGATCAAATCTTCAGCATTATACCCTAATAATTGAATAGTTTTACTTAATTCATTAGATGTATTGAATATCCGTTTTAACACCTAAGTTTTCATTATTGAAGCAACTATCAGCCTGTCAAATAGTTTCTCACCAAAATATCTTCGATTGAGCTTGTAAAC
>PAVT01000051.1 GCA_002713165.1 Verrucomicrobiota bacterium | reverse complement strand
ACTTCAGGCGACACCATCAAGACCATTTGCCCCAATGAAAATATCTTGTTTACAGACACTTCTATCAATCAAAATGTAGGCCTCCGTTACAATTGGGATTTTGGCAATGGCCGAACTTCTACCTTTAGAAATCCAGGTACAGTATTCATCAACAATGGCACCTATACGGTTACCCAGATTGTGAAAATGGTCTCCCCCTTTGGATGTGCGGACACCAATGTGCGTGATTTCTTTGTACGTGGTCCAAGAGGAAATTTCTTTACCGATTTAAATGGAGACACCATTTGTCGCTTAGAATCGGTCAAATTCAGCTTAAAGGACACTTCCGATTTGGATGATTTTAGATGGGATTTTGGCGATGGCAACGCTTTAAGCAATGTCGACAAAGTGAGCCATCAGTATACCTTTGTTCCTCCTTCGGGGCAAACCGTAGCCAAATTAATCATGACCAATTCTGATGGCTCTTGTCCTTTGACGAGGGACACCATTATTCCTGTCTTTGAAGTTATAGCAGAATTTCAACGCAATGATGGCATAGATACGGCCATTTGTTTTGCGCCCTACCCCATCACCAATTTCTCCCTTAATGCGGATGAGTGGTACTGGGATTTTGGCAATGGACAGACTACTTTTGATGAGAACCCATTGATTATCAACTATGCTCAAGCAGGCAGCTACCCCATTACCTTGGGAGTGCGTAATATAAGCTTGGGCTGTACCGATACCATTGTAAAAACGGCAGTAATACACCCATTGCCAGAGGCCATAGTTGTGGGAGACACCCTTTGTGAAGGCCAAATAGCCAATGTATTTGTAAGCAATCCTGATGTCAATTGGATGTATACTTGGGCATCATCTCCTGATCCTGCTGCCAATGGATTGACATCTGCTTCTACGGCCACTGTTCCATTGCGCACGAGCAGCTATACCCTTACCGTTACCGACAACAACAATTGCACGCAAATCACTTCTGCCGAGGCAGTGGTCTTTAATCCTTTGGGCATCACCAATTTTGACACCACCATTATTGTGGGTGATAAAGTGACCTTACCTGTAATTGGCGACCCAAATTTGTACACTTTTAAATGGGACCCTGAAGAAGGTTTGAGCTGCACCGATTGCCTCCCCCCTTGGGTGCAACCCTTGGAAGACATAACTTATTCCATCGAGATTACGGACATCTTAGGTTGTTTTACCGAATCTGCTAGCTATAACATCATCGTACGTCCAGAAACTTTCATTTCCCTGCCCACCACATTTACCCCCAATGGTGATGGCATCAACGATGTGGTCTACCTTCAAGGTTGGGGCATTAAAGAGGTGATCGAATTCAAAATCTTTAACCGATGGGGAGAAATAGTCTTTGAAACCACCGATTTGGCCGAAGGCTGGGACGGCCACCACAAAGGGGTATTGCAAAACAACGATGCCTATGTCTACAAAGTAAGGGTGCTCACCTGGAGGGAGGAAGAAAAGGCCCAAGAAGGCTATATTAATTTGATGAGGTAGCCTTATAGAATACTTTCCAACTAATCACCCTGCGAAACGGAAAAATACGGCCCAAGCACCTCCTGCACAACGATTGGGTTTAACAAATGCATAACTAAAAAATTACAATCCTATTGGATAAAAAAAATCGTAGATTCTGCTCAACTTATAAATAAAAATAAGTTTACCACAGGATGCAATCGTGCGGTAGCAGGGGGAAAATGCCGCCAAAGCACCTACTGCACACCGATTGGGTTTAACAAAACCACAAATGCATAACTAAAAAATTACGATCCAATTGGATTAAAAAATTCGTAGTTTCTTCTCATCCTAAAATGGATTAAGTTTAAATTAGATTACCACAGGATGCAATCGTGGGGTAGCAGGGATTTTTATCTGGCTAAGAAACTCCCAACTTTTTAAAAGTAATAGCAAAATCAAATGAAAATAAAAGGCATAATTCCAACTAAGCTATTTTGAATTATTGATAAATCATTTTTATCAATAACTTTCTCTTTTGATCTTTTAGCTGATTTGGTGTTTTAGTAATTCTAATTGAGTTATTTTCAATCTTCTTAACAAATTTTTTATCGAAATGAATTGGGTTTATATCATTTTTCGATTGAATTGTTAAATATAAATGCGATTTTAGGACATTAGTTTCTCTGTAATTAATAGCATTTCCTGAATTTACTGTTAAGGTGTCTTTATCAGTAATAAATCTAATTACTCCTTTCGGAAATCCCTGTAAATAATTCCCTAAGGAGTCAATCGAATTAATTTTAAACTTAAGCTTATTGTTAACAGTATCAAGAATCGTTATCAACTTAGATTGAGTAAACTTTTTCTTTTCTTTTGGTCCGAGAGGAAATTCAGATTCAACTATAGCTGAATTTTCACTCTTAATGACAACATTAATATTTGAGGTACATGAACATAAACTCATTTGTAAGGTCAATACAATCAAAGAAAAGAATTTAAAATTAAGGTCTAAATATCCCATGACCGTATGGATAATTTGGTAATACTTCCTTTTGAATAGCATTTAAACCAGAATAAATAAAACCACTAAAAAATAAACTTGTTGTAATTGACGTATATAAATCATCATTCATTACTCCCAACTGCCAAGTAGGGTAGATTGATCCATAAACTTTTGCAGCAGTCAGCGAAGCACCAGGTATAGAAGTTACGCTACTAGTTAAAAATGAAGTCAAATATCTACCAACAACAGGATTGCCATATCTATTTGAATTACGATTTATATTAATAAACTTATTTGATGATAACATTTTAGTTGAAAAGTATCCCTCAAATCCTCCTGCCAAGGTATTCATTAATATATCATCTGTATTAAGATTTTCTTCTAATCCTTTAACAAAACGGTCTCCTGAACCATTTAGAATATTTGTTATATAATTCTGTGCCTTAATACCTTTAAGTGACATCCCACCTCTACCTGCTGCCGAGGAATATTTACTTGCTATTCCACCACCTATTGCTCCTGCTCCGAGACCAACTAAACCACTTCTAGCAGTTTCTCCCCAACTATTACCTTGTAGAGCATTCGATGCCATATTAATATTGGCTGTAATTATAGCATTTACAGTTATATTCCAAGCAGTGGTAGTGGCTCCTGTAGCAGAAAATCCTGCTGAACCTGCTGCTGAAATTCCTGTAATATTAGACCCTGCTGCTGCAAATCCTGAAGAAACACCTAGACCAATTCCTGCGCCAGCAATTGCTCCTACTACAATTCCTTTCCAAGCTGTTTTATCCCAACTTCCTTGACTACCACCAAATGGATTCCAATTTGCTCCAGTTAAACCACCGCTACCTTGTTGAATAGAACCACCTACATAACCGCCAACTGCAGCACCAACAATCACAGGAACAAACCAAACTAATTCCCCATCTGGGTCTGTATATTTTAATGGATTGTTGTAAGCGTATGAATAGCGGTTGTAATTCTGGGCATTGCTTGGGTCTTGCACATAATTGTCTGGGCTTAACATGCGACCCAATATGGGATCATACAAACGCCCATTCATATGCACCAATTGGTAGTTGCTCAAATGTTCATGGCCTGTATAGCCCCTGCGTAGCCAGCCTGGGGTGGTCCAACCAAAGCTTTGCGTACTGCTCCAATTCTGCGGATCACGGCTTCTTCCCCAAGCATCAAAACTTTGCTCAATTTCTTGAGAAGTCACCGTATTTACAAGCAACTCAATAGAGCCCAAATGATCAGTATACACCGCATAAGTCTCTGTTAAACCACCACCTAGGTCTACTTCCGTGGCAACCAATCCAACAGGGCTCGAAATGTATTCAACAGACTTTACGATGTCGTAATTCATGTCAACTTCAAATTCTCCATTGCGGCTATACAATATTTTGGTCTGCCCATTCGCATCAGAATGGTTAGCCACTCTTCGTTGTTGATCTGCTCCATACTGAAAATCAACAGAATTGCCATTTTCTGAGATTAAGGTAGGGTTATGTTGGGCATCGTAGCTGATGTTCTGCACATTGGCATTGATGGCCGAATTGGGATTGGTGGCTTTTATGACAGCATTTTGCATGCTTGGATGATAACTGTATACCCCAGCATCGTACTTCGTTGCAATGTTGCCATTGTCTTGATAAGACATGTTTAAGGTGTTGCCTTGTTGTACACCATTGTTAAACACATCGATCCCTGTCAATCGATTTCGGCCATCGTAGCTAAACAACTCATATTGTGTTGGCTGCCCCCCATAAATGCGTTCTCTTTTCTTCAAATTGCTATTTTCTGGATCAAAAGTGTATTTACGGCTATAATAAGCTGCATTCAATACATCCAATTCCATCAAGTAATCTTGGTTACTGTCATAGGAGTAGGAAATTTGAGTACTGTTCTGGTTGACTTGTTTGTATTTTTCCCATTGACCAAGTGCATTGCGTTCCTCTGCCAAGAAGTATATGGTAGAAGGATTCATCGCATTGTGGATTTTTTCCAAATAACCTTTGGTAGTGTATGTATACTGCAAAGTAGATTGTGCAAAAGTGCGATTGCCTAGATCGTTCCCATAGGTATGTGTGTACAATTTACCGTCTGGATAATACAAATATTCTTCCGTGAACAATCTATTTTGGATCAGCTCAGAAGTTGTGTGCACCCTCCCTTCCGCATTGTAGGTATATGAAATGGCTGTTGGGAGTGGTGATGTAATTTCTTCAGTCAAAAGTTGTCCTACTCCATTTGTATTGGGATCATAATTGTAGGAATAACTGTAGGAGGTGCCATCCGAATTGCTCTTGCTGATCAAATTCCCAAACACATCATAGGCCATATTGTGGACAAATTCTCCATTGTTAAAATCTTGCCGTATCATTTCTCCTTCCAAATTGTATTGATAAGCGGTGATTCCCGAATTCATCTCATCCAATTGAGTTTGTCTGCCCAATTCATCATAAAGTGCAGTATTTACGGTCACTCCATTCAATTTTGTTTCTATGATTTCTCGATTGCTGCCATAGAAGAAATCAAAAGCTCATTTGTAGACCAGTTTGTAGAACATAATATCTAGTATCCCAGTGTGGACCAAATCGAAATGGAAATCTTGTTCCAGAAGTATCAACAAACCATCCATTTTGATTCGGCAAAGTATCAATATCTCTTGTAAGTAGATATTTGAAGGCAATTATGGCATTAATTTTTTTTACAATAGGTACAGACAAGCCGTAGGAGAATTTAAAAGCTGCTCTCCACTGGGTTTCTCCCTGCTCCACTTCCGTTAATGTTTCACCAAACCCTATCCCAAAATAGGAATACTTATCTGATTCTTCTTGACTCTCTTTAGACGCAAATGGGAAAGATGATTTACGCAAAATACTAAGAAAAAAGGCATCTCTACCTTGCACTATTTTATAAAAAGGAGGGACTTCCTTTGTCTCCAACTCGTTAGCTACGCTTATGTGTTCCCAATTATAAAAATCTAGCCTAATTCCATATCTTTTCAGCCAATAGCTTGCACTTAAATTAAAAATTGGTGTAGCATATGAATGAACCTCTGTTGTTCTTATGTTATCCTTCAAAACGCCATCTTGATAACGTCTAAACTTAAGATCTTGTCGTCCTGGCACTTGAATTCCATAACCAGCAACAATAGAAAATTGTCCATAAGTAGAAACATTCTGCAAAATGCCCCCAAAAAGCATCGCTATAGAAAGCAATTTAATTTGAAAATCTCGTTTTGTTTTCAATAGCCCGATTGAAGTTATGGTTTCTCAGACATTGTTCTTGAATTGTAAGTTTCTATTTGTGCCTAACGTAAAATACTAATATACTATTTTTGGCGCACTTGTAGCCACAATAATTTAGTAGTATTCTCCAGCTCTACTTGAGTCTACATTAGTACTTTTGCGCAAGTAAATGTATAGAATTATTGTAATTTTCAATGTTATACGGAACTCCTTAAATGAATGCAACTCTTATGTACCCAATATATCATAATAAAAACTTGATGACCAAATATAATTAAGGATCTTATGTGAATGATCTCTATTTTCTTTAATTCTTGAAAAATTGACATCCATTATATCTGTTAATTACAAGGATTCCTCCAACAAGAAATAATTTCCAACTGCTGTTCACTTCAAAAAAGAGGTATATGGCCTATAGAAGATGGTTTCAACTCAAATAATATCAGTAATCACGTAACGAACTGTAAATTCTATATTATTGTTCAATGCCAATTTTATACAAAATTTTCACCTTTGAATTGCAATTCAAAAAGTTTCTTGTAATGGCCATTCTTAGCCAACAATTCCTGGTGGCTGCCTTGTTCTATAATTTTTCCAGCTTCCAAGACGATGATCTTGTCTGCTTTTTGAATGGTTGACAAGCGATGAGCAATCACGATGGATGTTCGCCCTTCAGTGAGCACATCAGTCGCTTTTTGGATCAGTAATTCGGATTCTGTATCAATCGAAGAGGTCGCTTCATCCAATATGAGTATGCTTGGATTGTGCACATAGGCACGAATAAAAGCGATTAATTGTCTTTGGCCCAATGAAAGCATTCCACCGCGCTCTTTTACATCATAATGGTAGCCTCTAGGCAGCTTCTCAATAAACTCATGTGCCCCTACTTTCTTAGCGGCTTCAATCACTGCATCTTCACCAATGTCGGAATTGTTCAACGTAATGTTGTTGTATATGCTGTCTGAAAACAGAAAAACATCTTGCAAGACAATAGCCATATGTTTCCTTAAATTTTCCAAATCATATGCTCGAATGGAGGTGCCGTCCACCTTTATGTCTCCTTCGGTAAATTCATAAAAACGACCCAATAAATTGATGGTTGAAGTTTTGCCAGAACCTGTGGCGCCAACAAACGCAATGGTCTCTCCTGCTTTCACTTCAAAATTTATGTCTCTCAGCACATAATCCTCATCCTTGTAAGCAAAGCAGACATTTTCAAATTTTATATCACCCTTTAATTGATCCACTTGAAGTTTGCCAGAATCTTGGATGTTGGAATTGGTATCTAGGACTTTAAATACCCTCTCAGAACTCACCATGCCCATTTGCAAAGTATTGAAACGATCCGCCAATTGTCGAATGGGTCTGTACAACATGTGAATGTAAAGTATAAAGGCAAACAACTCCCCTAAAGTCGTAAGGGAGGCCAACACGCCTTTCGTGCCCCACCAAACCAGCAAACCAAGCGATGATGCAGAAAGCATTTCCACCACTGGAAAAAATATAGAATAGGCCCAAACAGTACGTATGTGTGCATTCCTGTGCAGTTTATTCATCTCTTTAAATCGTTCCATTTCCACTTCTTCACGATTGAAAATTTGAATGATTTTCATTCCTGTAATGCGCTCTTGAACAAATGAATTCAAGCGTGCTACTTGGGTTCGAACTTGTTGAAAGGCTTTCTTAATTACCTTTTTAAAGATCGATGTAGCAAAAATCAAAATTGGAATAGGAATCAAGCTAATCAATGTGAGCTGCCAATTGGTATACAACATAATGGCAATGACTGCCATCAATTTGAGGATATCTCCGAAAATGACCAAAACACCTTGTGAAAATATATTGGCAATGGTTTCGATGTCAGAAACCGTGCGTGTTACCAATTGGCCAATGGGTGTACGGTCAAAATATTTCAATTGAAAAGACATGACATGCTTGTACAATTGCACCCGAATGTCTTTAATGATGGTTTGTCCCAGCCAATTGGCCAAATATGTCTGGTAAAACTGAACAATGGCCTCAAACACCATAATTCCGATAAAAATGAGGGTAAATGTGAGTACACCCTCTGCATTTGCATTGTTGATTTCTACATCAACAATGTGTTGTATGATTTTTGGTCGGATGGGCGCAATCGCTGCCAACAACAGTACTAGAAACCCTGTAAAATAGAAGGTCTTTCGGTAAGGCCCTACATATTTCATTACCCGTTTAAATAGGGCTGTATCCCAAGCCTTTCCACTGACTTCACTCATGCTGCAAATGTATTGATAATCCTTAGGGCTGAGCTGATGAAATAAAGCCTTCTGAAGGATAGTCAATTTTGGTCAAGAACAATCCTGAGGCAGGCACCGATACTCCTGCATTTTTGCGGTCTTTACTCGCGATCAACTCAGTCATGCTTTCAACGGATCTTTTACCTTCTCCGACTTCAATGAGCGTTCCAACTATGCTGCGCACCATATTGCGCAAGAACCGATTGGCGCTAATTTCAAATACCCAACTCTCTTCCATTTGCTCCCTCCATCTTGCCTCGGTGATTGTACATAGATTTGTAAACGTTTGAGTTTTGGATTTTGAAAAGCAACTAAAGTCATGTTCCCCCATCAATGTTTTCGCTGCTTGATTCATTTTGGAGATGTCTAAAGGTCTATGAAAGTAGTAATACTGATCTTGTTTAAAGGGTGACTTTTGGGAGCTTAGAAAATAATTATAGGTCCTGCTCCTTGCATCAAAACGTGCATGAAATTCAGGCTTTACCTCTTTTATGTCATAAATTGAAATGTCCTTTGGCAACAAATGATTCAAGTGAAAAAGGACATCTTTTGCATCTAATGGATGATCAAAGTCAAAATGTGCAACCATTTCAGTAGCATGTACACCACTATCTGTTCTACCGGCTGCAACCAAATCTACCTCTTTTTGAAAAAAGGTTGCCAATGCTTTTTGAAACACCTCTTGAATGGTGACGGCATTCGGTTGAATCTGCCATCCGTGATAGTCTGTTCCATTGTATTGAACGTAAATGAAATACCTCAGCATCAGAAGGCAATCAGTTGATCAATGTGTTGATCCAACAGTTTTAAACTAGCCTCGTCATCAATCTCCCCTCCATTTAAAATTCGGTCGATGCTAGAGATGGGCAGTTTCTGCGGCATTACACTTACTTGTATGTAATTTAAAATCGCAGTAAAATGGTCCATGCCTCTCAAATTTCCGGCTCTTCCTGCCGCTATGCCAATTAGCGCTGCTTTCTTTCCGTAAAACTCTGAAGGGTGTATTCCATCAATAAAGAGCTTTAAGATGCCCGGAAAACTTCCATTGTACTCAGGTATTACAAAAAGAAACTTGTCTGAGTCACTTATGTACTCCTTGGTGATGGATTTAAACACAGAGACTTCTTGTTCGTAGATACTTTGTAGGGACAATTCAGAAGGCAGTTGTTCTAAACTAAAAAAGCGGTGCTCTGCCCCTTTCTGTTCGAGCAATCTTTTACAATGTTGAGCGAAATGAGCCGTACTGTTTTCTTTGCGATTACTTGCAGAGACAATTGTGATCATAATACCAATTAACAAAATTTTGTTTAAAAAAATGAAGCCGCTTCAATGCGAAAGTCATTTAGTTTAAGCTACTTTTAACAAAGTTGGCCAGCATTTGTTCCTGCAAAGAAACACCAAAAAATCGTTACAGCTAAACGCATGGAAATCACCTATTACGGACATTCTTGTTTTCAAATTCAGACCAATGAGAAAAGCATTGTTTTTGATCCTTTTATCCAAGCGAATGCATTGGCTTCTGAGGTTAATCTTGCCGAAATTGCTTGTAACTACATGTTGATAAGTCATGCACATGAAGATCACATTGCAGATGTGGAACCTTTGTCAAAGCTGCATGATTTCACCTTGGTTTCTAATTATGAAATCGTAAGCTGGTTCGCCAAAAAAGGCATTGAAAAGGGGCATCCAATGAACCATGGCGGCCATTGGAACTTTGATTTTGGCAAGGTCAAATACGTCAATGCAGTCCATTCTTCTTCCTTTCCTGACGGAAGCTATGGAGGAAACCCTGGCGGTTTTTTGTTGGAAATAGAAGGCAAACACATTTACTATGCTGGAGATACTGCCTTGCATCAGGACATGAAACTGATAGGCTCATCCTTCGCGCCAGATTTTGCATTCTTGCCCATTGGAGACAATTTCACCATGGGATATGAAGATGCGCTGATTGCTGCAGATTTTATCCAATGTGAACACATCATCGGCATGCATTACGACACCTTTCCTTACATTGAAATTAAGAAGGAAACCGCTGTAAATGCCTTTGCCAATAAAGGAAAAGAATTAATACTGATGGAGATCGGGAAAACCACTACATTTTAAAAGAAATTATGGGAAAAATAATCGCAGTTGCAAATCAAAAAGGTGGAGTTGGAAAAACAACGACCTCCATTAATCTAGCGGGCGCTCTAGGTGTATTGGAGCGTAAAGTATTGTTGGTGGATGCAGATCCACAAGCCAATGCAACTTCAGGAGTAGGCATTGATCCAAAAAATGTAAAAACAAGCATTTACGAATGCATCATCAATGATATTGAACCACAAGACATCATCTTGGAAACCAACTCGCCAAATCTTCATTTACTTCCTGCACACATTGATTTGGTGGGTGCTGAAATTGAAATGATCAATATGCCAAGTCGCGAAAAGATGATGCGTGCTGCCTTGAATAAAATAAAGGATCAGTATGATTTTATCATCATTGACTGTTCCCCTTCTTTGGGGCTCATCACCTTAAATGCATTGACGGCAGCAGATTCAATCATTATTCCAGTGCAATGTGAATACTTTGCTTTGGAGGGTTTAGGCAAACTGCTCAACACAATTAAAATTGTTCAAGCACGCTTAAATCCTGATTTAAGCATAGAAGGCTTGTTACTCACCATGTACGACATTCGTTTAAGACTTTCCAATCAAGTGGTAGAAGAAGTGAAAACCCATTTTCAAAAAATGGTTTTCGATACCATCATTCAGCGCAACACCAGATTGGGTGAAGCACCAAGCTATGGTGAAACCATTATCATGCACGATGCCAGCTGTAAAGGCGCTATTAATTATCTTAATTTAGCCAGAGAAATATTGCAGAAGAACGAGATGACCAACATCAAAGGGTCAGAGAAAATACTGGATTTTAACACATGACTAAGAAACCAGCACTAGGGAAAGGCTTGAGCGCATTGCTCGAAAATGAAACAACAGACATCACTTCCCAAGCGCAAGCACAGCAACATCAGCCTACAGTCGGCTCCATTGCAGAAGTAGAAATTGCAAAAATTGAAGCCAATCCCTTTCAACCAAGAACCAAGTTTGAGGTAGAGGAACTGAACAATTTGGCCCAATCCATTCGTGAATTGGGCATCATTCAACCCATTACTTTGCGTAAAATGGGCTATGACAGTTACCAAATTATCTCTGGAGAACGTCGTTTTAGAGCCTCTCAATTGGCAGGTTTGGTAAAGATCCCTGCCTATGTACGAGTTGCAAATGACCAAGGCATGCTTGAAATGGCATTGGTCGAGAACATTCAACGAAGTGAATTGGACGCCATTGAAATTGGCATATCGTATCAACGACTTATCGACGAGTGTAAACTCACCCAAGAGGAATTGAGCCAAAGAGTGGGAAAAAACAGAAGTACAATTGCCAATTATTTGCGCCTATTAAAGTTGCCAGCAGAAATTCAAGAGGGCATTCGAGCCAATCGATTGAGTATGGGCCATGCAAGAGCAATCATCAATATCGAAGATCCAAACGCACAATTAGAACTGTTTCAACAAATCATTGCGGATACCCTCTCCGTCAGAAAGACTGAAGAACTTGCCAAAGAGAAAAAGAGTGCAACTGTCACAAAATCATCGAACAGTTCAAAAAAACTTCCACTTTCATTGATTGATAAGAAAATCAAAGCAAATCTGTCAGAACGACTAAAAGTAGAGGTTAAATTTCAAAGAAGTACTGAGAACAAAGGGAAAATAGTCATTCCGTTTGAGTCTGAAGATGAGCTGCAAGCCATTGTTGAATTCTTAGACAAATAGAGGAACATGCGTATTGCATTGGCCTTCATACTAGCCTTGTTTTTTGTCAGCACCAATCTGACAGCACAGTCAGACACAATGCGGATCATCGATGAAAACTCTCACTCTCCTGCGAAAGCCACACTCTTGTCATTGGCTGTCCCAGGATTGGGACAGGCATACAACAAAAAATATTGGAAAATACCTTTGGTATATGCTGCCATAGGCACTTCACTTTATTTTGCATTGGACCAACAATCCAAGTTCGTCGATTTTAAAGACGCACTTGCAAAAAGGCTTGACGACGATCCAAATACGATAGACACCAAATACATGGAGAATTTTAGTGATGAAAACTTGCGTTCATTGATTGACTTTCATCGTAAAAACAGAGACTTGCTTGTGGTCACTACAGCCATTGCTTATGCACTCAATGTTTTGGATGCTGCGGTTGATGCACATTTATACAATTTTGATGTAAGCGACGACATCAGTGGTGTATTCCAACCAGATGTGCAATTTTTGCCACAGCAACGACAGTTGGTTCCATCCTTCAAACTTTCGTTAAAGTTTGGTAAAAACGACCACCGAAGATGTCTATAATCCATTGATGGATATTTTGGAACCAATTACGACTACTTATGCCTTAAATTTACACCCATGAAAATTGCATTGATCGGTTATGGTAAAATGGGCAAAACCATAGAAAAAATTGCAGTTGAAAGGCAGCATGAAATTGTTCTCAGAGTTGGCATTGAGAATCAAGTTGATTGGGAAAATTTCAATGAAGCTGAAGCTGATGTTGCCATAGAATTTACTCAACCCCCCGTGGCTGTAAAGAATATTAAGACAAGTATTGACAAAGGGGTACCTATCATTGTAGGAACCACCGGATGGTATGAAGAGTATAAAAACATAGAAGACTATTGCAAAGAAAAAAATGGAGCCTTTATTGCCGCGACTAACTTTAGTGTAGGTGTAAACGTATTTTTTGCACTCAACGAAAAATTGGCCAAATTATTGGCACATCATGATGCATACAATGCTCAAATAATAGAGACGCACCATCTCGAAAAATTAGACAGTCCAAGTGGAACAGCAATAAGCTTGGCAGAGGGCATTTTGAACAATCATCCCTCCTATCGCAATTGGCAAAACGAAGCCAATACAGCTGAAGGGATTTTACCCATCACCTCTATACGGGAAGATGACGTCAAAGGCACCCATGAGATCATTTACGAATCAGAAATTGACCGCATCAGCATTGAACATTTTGCAAAAAACAGAAATGGATTTGCCGTAGGTGCTGTTTTAGCCGCAGAATTTATCGAGGGGAAAACAGGAATTTACACCATGAAAGACGTACTAAATATATAAAACATGCTCCCTTTAAGTATCATTCTCATTTTTTATTTTATCAGCTCTCATGTTGGATTATTTCTGCTTTTTCAGAAAGCAGGAATTTCTCCTTGGAAAGCTCTCGTGCCTTTTTATGGCACCTATTTATCCATTAAACTGATCCGTAAACCTATCTGGTGGATGGCCGTTTATTACATCCCTTTTTTGGGATTCATCGTTTGGGTAGGCATAATTGTAGAGATGTTGAAGCAATTTAAAATCATCAGTTTTTGGGAACACGCCCTAGCAGTGGTCGCTACACCCTTTTATTTGACCTATGTGGGTTTGAGTAAATCAATCACTTTTGAGGGTTATGCCTTTGTTGAGAACTATCAAAAAACAAAAATCCGTGAATGGGCAGATGCCATTTCATTTGCTGTTATTGCAGCCACTTTAATACGTGCTATCTATATTGAGGCGTTTACAATACCTACTTCTTCTATGGAAAAGTCCCTGCTTGTTGGTGACTTTTTATTTGTCAGCAAGGTGAATTATGGGAGCAGGATTCCCAACACACCCATATTTTTTCCTTTTGCTCACCATACAATGTGGTTTACAGAAAGTGTAAAGTCTTATTCGGAATTGATCAAACTGCCCTACACTCGTCTTCCAAAGTTTCAAGAAGTAAAACGCAATGAAGCAGTTGTATTTAATTTTCCTGCCGGCGACACGGTCGTTGTTCAACATCAAAATCAGACCTACTATCAGATGGCAAGAGATTACGGCAGAAAAAATTTATGGCGAAAATTTGATGTGATTGCACGACCTGTGGATAAAAGAGAAAACTACATCAAACGTTGCGTGGGCCTGCCAAAGGATAAGCTGCACATTATCAATGGCGACCTTTTCATCAACGATGAGCCTGCTTACACTCCTAAAGGCATGCAATACACTTATCTCGTTAAAACGGATGGGCGTGGCTTCAGGAAAGAAAGCATGTTGGAACAAGAGATTACTGAATATGGTATGACACCAACACAAGGTCTTTGGAGCATGCAATTGACTTCTGAGAATTATGAATACATCAAGTCTTTACCACAAGTAAAACGCATTGAGAAGGCCATCAAACCCATGGGTTACTATGACGATGGTAGAATTTATAAAAATCCCATGTTTCCAAATACCGACACTACACATTGGACAGAGGACAATTATGGCCCCATTCACATACCGTATAAAGGTCAATTGTTAGAGCTCAATATAGAGAACTTGCCCTTGTACGATCGAATTATTCGTGTTTATGAAGGCAATGATCTTCAAGTAAAGGATGGTCAAATCTACATCAATGGTATAGCCACGACTGAATATAAGGTAAAGATGGATTACTATTGGATGATGGGCGATAACCGTCACAACTCTCAAGACAGTCGTTTCTGGGGCTTTGTACCCGAAGACCATATCGTCGGGAAGGCAGTATTTATTTGGCTCTCATTGGATCCCAACCAAAGTTTTTTCAAAAAAGTGCGATGGAACAGGCTTTTTAGCTTGGTACATGACGATGAAGAAGCCTACCAAGATCGCATAGATTAAATCCACCCATTCCTAAACAGAAACTTATTTTTGACTGTTTAATTGAGATGAAGGAAACTGTAGTCCCCTACAAGCACAAGAGCAATTCTAAAAAGGCACAAGTGGCCGAAATGTTTGACAACATTTCGCACCGTTATGATTTCCTGAATCACGTTCTCTCCTTAGGTATCGATAAATTGTGGAGAAGAAAAGCTGTGAACCTACTGAGAAAATCTCAGCCTAAAATGATGTTGGATGTGGCCTGTGGAACAGGAGATTTCGCATTGGAATGTCTAAGGTTAAACCCTGACAAAGTCATAGGAATAGATATTAGCCATGGCATGTTGAGGCATGGCAACAATAAGGTAGAAGACCGCAATCTGAGTAATAAGGTAGAATTGATCTACGGAGACTCTGAGAACATCCCTTTTGAGGAAGACACCTTTGATGCCATGACAGTGGGTTTTGGAGTGAGAAATTTCGAAAATCTCAAAAAAGGCTTGACAGAAATGAGAAGGGTGTTGAAAACTGGCGGAACCGCAGTAATCCTTGAATTTTCAAAACCAAAAGCCTTTCCCATTAAACAGATTTACGGCTTCTATTTTCATAAATTGTTGCCACGAATAGGAAAGACCGTTTCGAATGATGCCTCTGCATACACCTATTTGCCAGAATCTGTAGAAGCATTTCCAGAAGGAGAAGACTTCTGCAATATTTTAACGGAATGTGCGTACAGAGATGTGAAACGAAAAGCCTTATTTTTTGGCGTAGCAACCATCTATACGGGAATAAAATAAGAATTTCGTCAACGCATTGATCGAAATCATGAAAAGAGCGGCTTTATATATACTTTTTCTTGCACTTTGTGCCCATGCTTACACTCAGCCACCCAAAGTAAAAAACCTGCAACGTTTCGATTCAAAGAAGTACCATTTTGGATTTTCTTTGGGGTTTAACTCAGCTTCATTTGCTTTGCATAGAAGAGGCTTTCAGTTTCCGAAAGATTCCCTCGCAAACATTGAGGTTGTCAATCAAAGTGGATTTAATCTTGGCATAGTCACAGACTTACATTTACACAAGTATTTTAATCTTCGCTTTGTACCTACATTGGTTTTTGGACAACGAAATTTAAATTTCAAGTTTCTAGATCCTCAAGGAGAGCCTTATATTGAAGAACGCATCATTGAATCAACTTATTTAGATTTTCCCATCATACTAAAATACCGTTCAGCCCGTCTTAATAATTTCGCTGCTTATGTCCTTGCTGGTTTTAAACCTTCGATTGATTTAGCCTCCAATGAAAGAGTAGACAACAGAGACATTCCTGAATCCATCATTAAACTAAGGCGCAATACTACCTCTGCTGAAATTGGGATTGGGACTGATTTTTTTCTTCCTTATTTCAAGTTCGCCATAGAAGCAAAAATGTCATATGGCCTCCAAAATGCCATGGTTCGAGACAATACGGAACTTTCGACTCCTATCGAGCGCATT
>PAVT01000050.1 GCA_002713165.1 Verrucomicrobiota bacterium | reverse complement strand
GGTCCAACACTTGGGTTTTCTGTTCTTCATTTTCACCTTCCAATGCGCCTTTTAAACGACTAAATTGGAAAGAATAGGCTACGGCTTCTGTTCTGAACACTGCTTCGTTTAAATAAATGCGAATTCTATTTGCTTCTCGCATATTGGTAAAGGCGATTTCAAATCCTTCCAATACACCTTCGTACAATTTTTTGCGCTCCTCATCTTTGGCGATCCAGGCAGCCAATTTTTCTTCGTCTGCTTTTTTCTTGTCGTACACTTTCAAACGCTTTAATCCTGCTTGTTGTCCTTTAAAGTATTTCCAATAGTTACTAATGCTTGCATGCTTAGAGGCGTATTGTAACCTTACTTTATCGCTCTTGGCCATTTCCTCTTCGTAAATGTCCAAGACTTCTCTTCTTAATGATTCAATAGAAGGTTGTCTCACTTCTAGTTCATATGCTATACCTGCAGAAGTCAAATAACGATCAGTACTGCCAGGATATCCAAAAATCATGGAGTAATCCCCTTGTTTTACACCTTTTAATGAAACTGGCAAAGAATGTTTAGGGGTGTAAGGCACATTGTCTTCGCTGTATTCAGCTGGCTGATTGTCTTTGTCTGCATACACTCTAAACAAGGTGAAATCTCCTGTATGTCTTGGCCACATCCAATTGTCTGTATCTCCACCATATTTTCCGATAGAAGAAGGAGGTGCTCCAACTAAACGTACGTCTGGGAATGTTTCATACACAAAAAGGTAAAACTCATTGCCGTTGTAAAAACTGCGCACGTTGACATCGTAATCAGTGTCTCCTTTTGCTTCTTTTGACAAGGAGTCGGTCACTTTACGGATCGCTTGTGCTCGCTCAGTTAAACTCATATCCTCGTTCAAATCGGCGTTAACCGCTTCAGATACATCTTCCATGCGAACGAGAAAGGAAACAGAAAATCCCGCTGGCAATTCATCGGACTTTTTCATGGCCCAAAAACCATCGTCGAGGTAATTGTTCTCTTCGGTACTTTGTTCCTGTATCACGCCAAATCCACAGTGATGGTTGGTCAACATTAACCCTTGGTCAGAAATGATTTCTCCAGTACAAAAGCCACGCCCTAAACGCACTATAGCATCCTTTAAGCTTGAATTGTTGACACTGTAGATTTCTTCAGCGGTCAATTGCAATCCTTGCTCTTGCATGTTGACATAATTTAAACGCTTGACCAACAATGGCAACCACATTCCTTCGCCTGCCGAGACAGGAGTATAAATAAGCAGCACAGCTGCCAATACAATCAGTATTCTTTTCATGATAATTTTTTCAGTTAAACGTTTCCAAAAGTAATGCTTCTGATGGATTTTGAAAATTCATTCCAATGAATGGAGATGTTTAGGGATGAATGGCAATGTCAATAAACTTTTTCACCTTTTTTGAGCCAAATGCCCCACTTTTTGTCGTAGGCATGGACCTTCTCAGTTTCTTGGGAGTCATTCCAAACTGGATGTCCTTGGTTTTTCCATTCAAAAATCCCTCCATACAGATTCTTGACATCCTTAAACCCCATTTTTATGAGCTTCTCAGCAACCTTCTCACTTCTGTAACCCACAGAGCAGTAGACAATAATCTCCTGGGATTTGTCAACAGATTTCAAGGGCTTCAATGTTAAATTATCATACCCCACAAAGACAGCACCTTTGATGTGGCTTACTTCATATTCGGCTTTTTCACGGCTGTCGACAAAAATGGCCTCTTTTTTCTCTGCCGCTTCTTGCACACTAATTTCCTTAACTGTATGAGATAGCAACGCTTTTAGCATCCAGTGGTAAGAAGTGCTTTCAACTTCTTGTGCATTCGATTTAAAAAGATGGAGACCAAACATGAGCAACAACAGGATTTTAATCTTCGACATATTGATGCAAAGTTAAGGTCCAATCGTATTCAATGTAACGAAGGCTCGGATTTTTACTTACTTCGAGGATATCATAATGATGGTATAATTTTAAGATGCCTGCCTTACTGCCAAAATCTCCCCTGAACCATTTGAATAAAGCGCTAGTCTTCAAAATATTATTTTTGTTGTCATGTTGAGACATCTTTTTCAGAAATTCAGCACTGTTCTTATTCAGCTCTTCTTCTATTTTTTGCGGATGATAAATCCGTATGGGTGGACAACTTTTAGCGCCACAATTCAATGCAAAATGAATACGAGGATCTCTTAACTCAATGCGCAATAATTCCTCGATAGATGAGCTAAATGGATTTGTAAAGTAACCAAAGCCATACTTGAGTTGAGACCTCCGTAGTATGCCATGTTCTATGTCGTCCAAGCTGAGCTGTATGTCTTTTAATTTGAGTAGGGGCAGGCTGTAAAAAGCACTTTTGTTCTCATATAAGTATGCATCTTTTGACAAACTGTATTGCACCAAAGCATTATAACAGTTGATCCAAAAGGCTTTTTTTTGTGCATCGCTTTGTAAAGAATTGCTTAAGTCGATTGAACTAAATGCTTGAAGCATTTCCAATTGCTTGCTGATGTCTGCGTTTGATTTTTGTCGAACCACCAGCGCAGAACTCCAGTCAGTCCATCGATTGTTCACATCGTTTCTATATGCCGTGGGTTGAAATTTCCCTACTTCGAAAAACATGGCGAAGGTGACTATGAAAGTAATCAGTAGAGTAATCGTAAATGAAAAGACCAGCCGTTTAATCATCAGGTGAGGATGAATGGGGTTTATTTCTGGTAATAGTCATAATCACTGTCCTTGTATAAGTTAAGTGAAAAATTGTCGACATAGACTTCATGATGATTCGGATTCCAGAGAAAAGTAGTGATTAGGTCTGAGTCTTTAATGTCCTCGATTCGTTCAAGAACATAGATCATGTCATACCAGCCCTCCTTATAAAAAGTATTTGTCTCTGTTCCTCTCCAATAAATTTCTTCATCTCCTCGTTTTATGCTAACCACCATCAATAAATTGGCATTTTGAGGGCTTTTAAAGTTGGACTCAAGAGAGAGGAATTTAAGTCCTTGACGGAATACATTTTTGATTGTATCACGATAAGTTAGTGCATATTCTATGTTTTCGTCAATGTGAAAAGACACGGTGTCTTCCATAACAATTGAATCTTGAATTAACTCTGGCAATACCTTCCATTTTGGATTTCTTTGATACGATTTTGCATCTGTAGAAAATACCTTTGATCTCATGAAATTACCTCTTGACTTGCCATAGAGCACAGCCTCCGAATTAAAGTACTTTTCCCTGTGTACTGTCATTGGGAATTTATTTTTGGCAAATTCATGCACTTCAAAAGGAACAGGGGTATTCCCAAATGCAATGCAAACGTAGGGCTTCTTTGATGCTTCAATAAGGTCTCTTGCCCTTGAAGTGTAATTCGGCGCAGCAAAATTGGGAATGTTAAATACAACAGAATCACCCAATTCATTGAAATAGTAGCTGAAATGTGCAGGATTGTTGGTGTTGGCGATGAACAAGATGGAGTCAGCTCCGTATGTCTCCTGCCATTCTAAGATATTTTGGCTAACCCCTTTGAAATTGGAGAAATATTTCTTGCTATAAAATGACTGATCAACGACCAATGCCTTGGTTCCAAAAAGCAATATGAAGCAGGCTAGAATAAAGCTGATTTTTTTTGAACCCAAAGCGGGGAGAAGTGAGCCTACAAGCAGAAAGAAAAAGGGTGCTGAAAAAATCAAGATAGAGTATTGCAGAATGGGACCTACCCAGATGGAATAAAAATAAGTGATGAGCAATGGGGTGAAGAAGAGCAAAAGCAATATCAAGCGCTCCTTTCCTTGTTTTTTCAGTGCGTTTAAATGAAATAAAGCAGCCAGTGCAGTCAATCCCAATACAACAGCAGCATAGATGGAAGATTCATTGAACAAATAAAGTATATAGTCACCAAAGAACTGACTGTCAGGGGTAGGCAACCAACCGACACTTTCATGACTAAAATGCTCCAGTGTAATGCTTAAATGAGGACTGAACAGAAGCAACATTGCCACGCCATACAAAAGGTAGTGAAAGGGTTTGATGGTTTTCCAATAAAAAAGACCGCAGAGGTATACCAGAAGAATACTGAAGGCTGCTAAATAATGGCTGAGAGTTGCAAATAAACCACTTAGGATAAACACGATAAGGGTATGCTTTTTCTTTTGATCTAGAAAAATTTGAAAGGCAGCATGCGTGAACACTAAGACAAAAAATGTTCCCATGGCGTAGGGTCGCGCAATTTGACTGTACAAGACCAAAAAGTAGGCCGTCGCGCATAATGCAGTGGCGATCAATGCAGTCTTCTGATCAAAAAGCAATCGTGCAATTTTTTGAATGTAAACTAAACTCCCAATTCCAAAAAGTACAAAAGGCAATCTTAATGCAAATGCAGAATTGCCGAAGAGGTCTTGCCAACAATAAACGAACAACTCCAACAAGGCAGGGTGGTTGTCTGTTAAAATGCCTTTTTCAATAACTTCAGATAAGTTGTCGTAACTGGCTCGATAAATTGTGCTTAATTCATCATTGCTCAACGACCATTCAGAGAAAAAAAGCAATCGAAGCATGGCGCCAAAAGCAACGATGATCCACAAGGCAAAATTTAAATGTTTGTCTTGGGTTTTTTGCATTAGACAGCACTTCTTTGCCGGTTCAATTCGTAGAGCGCAATTCCGGTGGCTACAGAAACATTTAAGGATGCTGTTTCCCCAGAAGTCGGGATCGCAATGTGCCCATCTACTTCTTTCATTATTTGAGAATTGATGCCGTCCTCTTCTGATCCCATTACGATGGCACAGGCTCTGGTTAAATCACTTTCGTGCAGTAGTTGATTTGTTTTTTCTGAGCAAGCTATGATGTTCAAACCATAGCCTTTTAAACTTCGAGCAACTGCAGCTAAATCCCTTTCTCTCGAAATGTTGATGTGCATCAAGGCTCCTGAAGATCGCTTGATGCTTTCTTCATTGATTTGAGCAGAACCTTTTACAGGAATAATAACACAATCTACCCCCATACACTCAGCAGAACGACAGATAGCTCCAAAATTACCAACATCACTAACACGGTCTAAAATCAGAAATAAAGGGTTACGTCCGGCCTCAAAGACTTTTGTCAGCACCTCTTCATAGGGTTGAAATTCTATAGGAGAAACATATGCAATGACTCCTTGATGATTTTTTTTGCAAAGATGATTGAGTCGCTGAAGGGGTAAATTTTGAGAGCTGATCTTGTGGGATTTGAGTAGTCTGCGCAATTCAGTAATGTTTCCTCCTTGTATGTCGCTTTGCACAAGCACTTTATCGATTTCTTTTCCGCCTTTGATGGCTTCCATCACAGGATGTAGACCAAATATGAGTTCTTGTCTTTTCATTATTGAATTTTTCCTTGTCGCCATAAGTCAACTGCTCTGTACCAGCTGCTTTTGTAGTCGGAGTTTCTGATAAGGTTATAATTATTTACTGAAATTGGGTGGTTGTTTTTTATAAATTTAAAACTGAGACTTAATATGTTTCCTTCATCTCCATAAATCCAAGTTTCGCTTTCAGTGTTCTTGTAGATGGTAGACGGCTGCCCAAAAACGATGTAAATAATTCCGCGATCGCTCTTCCAACCTTCTCTGTAGTCTGTAAAGTATTGATTGGCCTCTTCTACACGGTTGTAATAAATCTTCAACGCTTTTTTCGCTTTGTCTTCATCCTTGATCAAATTCAGCCAAAAATCATCTATTGCTTGTTTAGGGTTGATCGAATTCTTAACGTTTTTATATTCGCTGTTGGTGCTTATGTAGCGAATGGGGTCAATCATGTTTTCATGTTTTGTCAGTTGAGGATAACCGTCGTAGAAGTAATAAAAATAGAATGGATAGTCTTGTTCGTCATTGCTAGTCAGTCGATTGATTTGATAGTAATTTTTTAAAGAAATGAGGTTATTCTCAAAGCTCAAGGTGTCTGTAAAGTCGATTGGTATTTCTGGCAGTTGATTGTTCTCAGCTGTGAATGGCGGAGGAGTCATACTGAACTTTAAGTTTGTTCTTTCCCAAAGAAAAGTTGATGATGCCAATAAGGGGCTTTTGTTCAATGAAACTGCTCCTTTCTGACCTATAACCTGATCAACAACTACACGATCAGCTGATTTTAATAGGAAATATTGATGATTTCCGTTCATGCGTTTATCCAATACAATATCATTCACCACATTTAAATTCTTGTTTTGATCTCTAAACCTTATTTCCAATGGATAAACCTTTCCGGTCTTGCTTTTTATTTTAAGCTTACCTTGAATTAGTTGGTTTGAAGAATTTATGCCCTTGGTATATATGGGGTATGTAGCACTATCAAGGATTTCTTTTTTACTAAAGTCAGCATACAAACGGTACTTTACTAGAATTCGAGCTGATAAAAGTGAATCGCCTGTTTCTCTTCCGTACAAGAGATTATTAGTCAATAATTGAAAATAGACCGTAGATGAATCTTGATGATGATGATAAACTTTAAAGTTTGGTTTAATTAATTTTTGATCAGCATCGTAGATGTATGAATAATCGAAGCGATAATTGCTTGTAGAACTATAACATGCTACAAGGAAAATCGCAAAAAAAAAGGGAATGTGAGTGCTGAAAGGTCTTTTAATCATCATGTCCAAATAATTCTTGAGGCAATTCTTTTGTACTGTCGACTCTAAGTTCTTTGAAGTGTTCAGTTCTTCGAACGATGTTTCCTCTTCCAGTTGAAAGTTTGTTAAGTGCCAAATCATAGGCATCTTGTGCCGTTTTTAATCCTTTACCAACCCTTTGCAAATCTTCGACAAACGCAGCCACCTTATCGTATAGTTTTGAGGCGTTTTCAGAGATTTTTCTTGCATTCTTGATTTGATTTTCATGCTTCCAAACAGAAGCAATTGTCCTTAAGGTAGCCAACAATGTTGTGGGGCTGACGATAACTACCTTTCTATCCCATGCATAATTGTAGAGGTCAGGTTCGCCTTGTATGGCTAAACTAAAGGAGGACTCTATCGGGATAAAGAGCACCACAAAGTCAGGAGAGTTTAAAGTAGCAGCCGTCTGATAATTCTTGTCTCCGAGTGTCTTAACATGAGCCTTAATGCTTGTTAAGTGTTGCTTCAAAAAGCGCTGCTTTTCTTCTTTTTCATCCGATTGAATTAATTGTTCATAAGCGACAAGTGAGACCTTTGAGTCGATAATGATGTGTTTTTTGTCTGGCAAATTCACAATGACGTCGGCTTGGATTCTTTTGTTATCTTGGTTTGTGTCGCTGTATTGGATCTCGTATTCTTGGCCTTTGATTAGGCCTGAGTTTTCAAGAATGCGTTCAAGCACCATTTCTCCCCAATTTCCTTGTGTTTTATTCTCACCACGTAATGCAGTAGTTAAATTTTCTGCTTGCTCATTCAGGGTTTGGTTGAGTTCAACCAACTGCTTTATTTCTTGTTTTAAGGAAGATCGCTCTTTGGTCTCGTCGATGTATTTTTTTTCTATATTGCTTTCAAATGATTGAATCTTATCTCGAAGTGGATGAAGCAATTCTTTCAGTTCCTTCTGATGTGCAGCTGAGAATTCTCTTGTATTCTGCTTTAGTATAGCATCAGCAGTTGCTCGAAATTCTTTCATGAACAAATCTTGCAATTTGTCCATCTCTTTTTGCTGATTGGTTAATTTCTCATTGAGATTTTTCAAATCATTCTCTGTCGAAGATAATTGACGTGTGAGTTCGATTTTTTCCTCAATAAGTGCCTTTTCACGTAAATCTTGTTCTTTGAATTCTAAAATTGATCTTTCGAGACGCTGATTTAAGTGCTCAACATCTTTCTGGAGGGAAATTTTTTCGTTTTCTAGTTGATTTGCCTCTGCATTTGGCATTGTTTTCCGGACACTTTTAACTTTTCCGATCAGCCAACCCAACAGTGCGCCAACGATAAGTCCGATAAAAAAGAACAACAAAAGTGACATGTCCATGTTAGAAGCTTTATCAAAAGGCTAAGTTATCAAAAGGCACTTAGATGTATTGCTAGAAGAAATTAATAAATCCAAAATGTATTTTGGCAGCCCTAAATTGAATTGCGTTTCCTCTTTGTTTTCCGATGGCGTAATTAAAAGCAAAAACCCCAGCATTTGTTTCAAAATTTATTCCTGCTCCAAAGCCTAATGGATTGTCTGAATCGTATCCATTAAGTGTGTTTTGCTCATAAAAAGCTGCATCTGTAAATAGCGACAAGTAAGAATTTCGATCCAATAAAAACCTGTATTCTAAAGTGAAAATACTGTAAGTGGATGCATTGATGGATTCTTCATCAAAACCTCTCAATTTTTTCAAACCACCTATTCTAAGCAATTCGTTTTGATAAAGATTTTCAGAAAATGTACTTGCACTTTGATTTCCAAACTTGATGGTGCTTCTTTGTTTAACAGGAATAAAGTACTCCAATTCAAGCATACCATCAAATTGATTGGTCTTTAATTGAACATCTTGGTATATGCTAGGATTCGTCTCTTCTAGGCTTGCAATTTTTTGTAAGCGTTTCTGACCTGCAGAAAATTCTATGTTGATGGATTTTCCTTGTCTTGGATTGAATAGATAATCGAAATTTATTGTTCGATAACCTACTCCAAATGCATTGATGTTGATGTCTCCCAAGTTAGGTATACTGCTTAACTGATTGTTCAAAAATCGCCCTCTAGAAAGTAAGCGAGAAGATTTGTTTGAATAGTACATCCGTAGTTCTTGCCCAGGAGCTAATCTATAATTGATTCCTAATCTGCTTTGAAGATCAATAAAGGTGGTATCTCTTTTGAACAATTTAAAATTCACATCCAATCCAAAATTTGAATTTAGAAAATACGGATAGAGTAGATTGATGTTCAAGTCTTGCTGATTGCCTTTAAGTTTTCGCCAATTAAATCGAATATTTTCTCCACGATTAAATGAGTTGACCAAATTTAAATCTACATCACCGGTCAATTCAATACTTCCATCTCCTTCATCTGTAAGTAATCCTACAATACCATCGAATCGGCTCGTTTTTTTCTTTTTCGGATACAATAAAAGCTTTAAACCCGACTCAAAAAATTGCAATTCATGTGCTTGTGTTTCTTCAATGAAAGGGATTTCACTGATCTTTTTAGAGATGGACGAAAAGGATTTTTCATTGTAGGGGTTGCCTTCTTTTAACATAAGGTGGCGTAACAAATACCTTTCAGTACTTTTCTCATCACCCATAATTTTTATGCTGTCAATCGCATAAAATGCACCTCTATCTACGCTGAGACTTGCAGACAATTGTTGTTCGTTGTCTATAGTTAAACTATCCAGTTGAACACTCGCAAAGGGGTATCCGTTATTTTCAAAGTAATCAACTACACGATCATACAGGGCGCTTAGATTTTTTGGGCTGAAAGGCCGATTCAAAAACAAACGATTGCTTAAGTCGATGTTTTGAATTTCTTCTTCGCTTAAATTGCCTTTTTTCAGTTGGACCCATTTGTATTTGCTACCCTCTGCAACAAGAAGTCGAATTTCATTATCTACATGAACAATGGAATCTATACTCGCGGCCAAGTACCCTTGTTGATACAATGAAGAAAGCATGGATTGGGCGATCTTCCTAGCCTCTTTGAGGTCATTTACTTTCTTCGGGTAATCGATATTCGAATTTTCTATTCCCTCAACCATGAACTTCAGCTCTTGCCCATGAAATGTGATTGTCCATAATGTCGCAAAAAGAAAAGTAAAAAACGTTAGATTTGAGCGCATGTGGAATTAACCTTATTTCAATGATTTTATTTCCCATTCTATTGGTGTTCTGCCCTGTTCTTTGAGCAATTCATTTACGGTGGAGAAGTGTTTACAGCCAAAAAAACCCCTATGCGCTGATAATGGTGAGGGATGAACTGAATGAAGTAAATGATGTTTTTTTGGATCAATGAATTTTTCTTTTTGCTTTGCAAAATTCCCCCACAATAAAAAGACAAGTCCTTTATGGTGGTTGTTAAGCGTTTTGATTACTTCATCCGTAAAATACTCCCAACCTTTTTTTTGGTGTGAACCGGCCTTGCCATTTTCAACTGATAAAGTAGCATTCAGCAACAATACACCCTGTTTTGCCCAATGACTTAGATCTCCATGATTTGGCGGACGAAAACCTATATCAGCTGCACATTCTTTGTAAATATTTTGGAGCGATGGAGGGATTTTGATACCATTTTTGACTGAAAAGCAAAGACCATTTGCTTGGCCTGGACCATGATAGGGGTCTTGCCCCAAGATGACAACTTTTACCTTATTTAGAGGCGTAAAATTAAAGGCATTGAATATGTCTTTCGCAGGCGGGAAAATCATTTTTGTTTGGTATTCTTGCTTTAGGAAACTTCTTAATGATTTGAATTCTTCAGATTGAAAAGTGTCCCAAAGAGCCATTTTCCAATTGTTTTCGATTTTGGGATTTACGATTGTTTCATTCATGATAATTCAGGAGTTAATAAAGAAACCTTTGTTAACAAAATTGATTAATTCAACTATATAGCAGTAGCAATTCCGTATTTTTGTTGCGCATTCTTAGTTAAACATGATGAAAAAAACAGTCTTTAGCCTCGCTTTCTTATTTATTCTCACATTGGCATTGTCCTCTTGTAAGTCTCATCAGCGTTGCGCTGCTTACAGCCAAGTAGACCATTCAAATATCCAGAAACCCAGCTAGTGAATTGGGTAATTTTGGAGTCCGAGACAATGTTAAATAAAATTGTCAAAAAGGATTCCTACTCCGAAACCGTTTTTGTTTTCAAGCACTCAACTCGATGTTCAATAAGCAATTTGGCTAAACAGAGGCTTGAATCTAACTGGAATACTTATTTTGAAGATAAAGAAGTATATTTTCTTGATTTGTTGCAACATAGATTACTTAGCAATCAACTTGCAGAGCAGCTCAATGTTCAACATCAATCTCCACAATTAATCGCCATTAAATCTGGTGTATCTATTTACAGATCTTCCCATTTAGCTATAACTGTCAAAGCCGTATACAAAGCTATAACAGAACATTAAATTCCATGCTTGTGTTTTAAAACCATCAATTGATTACCTTTGTAATTATGGGTAAAGATTATATTTTACTTATTTCCTTTAGCATTTTTGTCAGTGTTTCATTGTACGGTCAAGAAACTATATTCGAAGAGAGAACAACAGTTTTCTCTGAAGAAAACTCAGGTGGTATAGGCATCCATACAAATGGATTTAGCGCTATATATCGTTACGCAAAGTATACCTCAGGTTTCACTAAGAGGGTTTTTGAGCTTGAAGTAGCGAACATCCGTCATCCTCAAGAAATAAAAAGCATAAACCCGTTTGAGGACAATACTAGAGGATACGTTTTAGGTAAGCTGAATCAATTGTACACATTTCGACCAAGCATTGGTTTTCATAAAGTTTTTATCCCAAAGCAATCAATCCGTGGAGTTTCAGTCACCTTTGTCTCTCATTTTGGAGCATCGCTTGGTCTTGCAAAGCCCATTTATCTTAACATTACTGAAAGAGAACCCAATTCCTTCGGAACAAATATTGTCAAGCGAAAATATGATCCAGACCTTCACAGTTCTGAAAATATTTACAGTAAAGCCTCTTTTTTGAATGGGATTGATGAAATTACTTTCTATCCAGGTGGTTTCATCAAGTTTGGTTTCCATTTTGATTTTTCGAGTTCAAGAGATCAATTAAGATCGATTGAAGTTGGCGCTACATTGGATGTTTTTGCAAGAGAAATACCGATCATGGCATTCACATCCAATCGAGCCATTTACCCCAATTTGTACATTTCAATGCTCTTTGGTTCAAGAAAAGTGTAAATCTCAGGCAACAATTTTCAACAGGAAGTTGTCAATAAACATAGGCAGAACAAAATCCAAATTGTTTGAAGATTGTTTGTTTTTATTCGTAAATTGCTGCCCCATAACTGTAGTTGAAACATACAAACACATTGCTATGAATATCAGAAAGTTTACTCTTTTTTCTCTCACTTCCATTGGCTTGATAGCAGGAGGATTAATGATTTCCTCTTCGAAAACTGAATCTAAGTCAACTTATGTTCCTAACGAATCTTATTTCTCAGGGAAAAAATATGAGGCTAAAGGCTATTTCGAATACATGAAAATGATTCGAAGTAATCCTGCCACAGGTAAAGTGGAAGTAAAGGATATGCAAGCTGCAGAAAGAGCCTTGAAGGCTATGAAAAGAAACAATAAAAACCAAGGCATTGGTTGGAGGTTTATAGGGCCAGACAATGTAGGTGGAAGAACAAGGGCCATAGCATTTGACAGAAATGACACCAACCATATTATTGCTGGTGGGGTAAGTGGAGGCTTGTGGGAATCCTTTGATGGAGCAGTATCGTGGCAGCCTTATGATTCGGACTTTAAGATTGCAACTGTTTCCTCAATCGCTCAGGCTACTGATGGAACCTTTTATGTTGGAACTGGTTCTCTCTTCGACTCCTTCTCTGAAGCAAATAGAAAGGATTTGGCTTCTGACTTTGTTGGTACAGGATTATACAAATTGACAGGAAATGGTGGTTCCGAGAGATTAAAAGCACCTGGGCAAGATAACTCGGGTGCTACAGGTTGGGCATACATTCAAGAGATTGCCACTGATCCTAACAATAGTCAACGAATCCTAGTGGCTACTAATAGAGGCTTAAAAGAGAGCCTTGATGGAGGACTAACTTTTACAGATATAATCGACAATAATGCATACTTAGATGTAGAAATGACTTCTGATGGTAAGATTACTGCAACATCCTTAGATCGGGTTTCATTTATAGGTAGTATTCACAATTCGGTAGACAATGGGTTAACCTTTAATACAACAACATTTAATGCTGCAGATAGAATAGAAATTGCGATAGCACCATCCAATACTAATATACAATATGCATCAATAGTAAATAGAAGTAACAGTTGTCTTTTAGGCGTTTACAGAACCAGAGATGCTGGACAAAACTGGGAGTTAATTCAGGATCAAATCAATTATTTAGGTAGAGGAGCTAACTGCCCCGGGCGTGGTCAAGGGTTTTATGATAACGAAATCATCGTTTTTCCGAATAATCCAGGAAAATTTATTGCAGGTGGTATTGAAATGGTTTCATGGGTACAAACTTCAACTGATCCGGCACCCATTGAAGGAAGCTGGAATGGAATTGCAATTAGTCAACTGCCTCCTGGATTTACCACAAATCCATTTTATGTGCATGCAGACATCCACAAATTTGTATTTAATCCAAAAAATCCTAATACCATGATTATTGGTCATGATGGTGGGATAACAGTTTCATTTGACATTAACAATACACAACCAACCTATTCCCAAGCTGATTTAGGTTATAATGTCACTCAATTCTATGACATCGGAGTAGGTCCAACAGGCTTGGTTACAGGGGGTACTCAGGACAATGGCACTTTGTTGATGGGGCTTCCATATAATGCTGGCCGCAGTGGACTTGAAGTAAACAGTGGTGATGGTTTTGATACAGAATTGTCGTTTATCAACCCAACACTTGGGCTAGTTTCATCTCAATTTGGAGCGATTAGGAGATTGCAAGGCATAGGAACAACCCTTGGCAATACTACAGCCAACACCGCAAGGATTTTGTCAGGTGATTTAAGAACAATTTGTGAAGGTAATGGAGACAACTGTACTCCTTTTTATTCTTCTCTTAGGCTTTGGGAGTCTTTTGACCACAATGAAACCAATGATTCTGTCTTGGTTCAATTCCGAGCAAGTTCCATTCCTCCAATAAAGGCAGGAACATTGATTCCGTTTGAAAGTAAAAACAATGATATTCCGCTTGAAGGCTTCTTGAATCAAAATTTATTCCCTAAAGATACACTTCCACTGATCGACGATGTCAATGATTTATCTCCTAGAAACGCTTCATTCGATAGTTTAGGAATATCTAAATTCATAGCAAATTTTGACACAATTACTATAAATCGTAATACTGAGGAAGTTTACTTCCATTATAGAGGGAAGGCAAGAGATACTGTAGGTTTTAATTTTGGCACAGCCTTGACCTATAAAAATATTTTCTTTGATGAAAACTTACGAATAGTTGTTGACAGTTTTAACATAGCGTACGAGAAGGCGCCCATTGAATTTTTGTATGAAACAGAATTTCCAGACATCATTCAATCCATGACTATATTGAACAATGTTATAGGTAGAACCAATTCAACCAACAGAGACATTTGGATGTCGAGAGATGTATTAAAGGGGGGGAATGTGAATGAGCCAAGGTGGTTCAAAATTGCTGGAGCCCGAAGGAATCCTGACAGAACATCAGCTGGTGAGGCTGTACTTGATTCTGAATTTAGTAAAAATGGAAATTATTTATTTGTTGGGACAAGCCTTGGAAGAATTTATAGATTGAAAGGCTTAAACAATTTAGACATTAGTCAAATCTCAATTGATGCTCAAGAGAATGATATCATTGATTCTAGAATTATGAGTTTTGAATTGATGAAAGATTTCAATGTAAATGTACCAGGTCAATTTAAATCAATTACGGGAATAGCATTAGATCCCAACAACAATAACAATCTTATTGTAACCTTTGGTAATTATGGTGTTGTTGATCATGTTTGGAGAACTACCAATGCCCTTATTGATGCTCCAACCAGAACTGTCAACGGACAAGTGGTTAGTACTTTGAAGGATTCTGTTCAGTTTGTCGAAATTCAAGGAGTGGACAATAATTCTTTTCCTGATATACCAGTATATGACGCAATTATTGATCGTCAAGATTCAAATAGGGTGCTGATCGCTACGGAATATGGTGTATTTGGAACAATGAATGCGTTTACTGATGTAACCGCTGTGGATAGCAATGGTGTTACTCGGATAGATGTACAGTGGACCGAGGAGAATCACCTTCTTGGCAGAGTTCCGGTGATGGCTATAGAGCAAACAATATTTACAAAAAGAGATGGTGGAGCAATCAATGAGGGGCAGGTATATATTGGCACCCATGGTAGAGGAGCCTTTGTTACCGATCAGTTGGTGAGTCTCAAAGAAAACTTCAGTCAAATTGATGCTGCTGCTTCCTTAAGAGAATCATTGATGATATACCCTAATCCTGTAAGCAATGCTGCTAGCATTCGATTTAATGCATTAAGTGTTGAACCTGTAAGAGTACAAGTCTTTAACATTTCAGGAGCTTTGGTCAAAGAATTGGGCTTTACGAACATTGCGAATGGAGAAAACAACATTGCACTTGACTTTACAGAATTGAGCAATGGAACCTATATTCTAAGAGCCATCCAAGGTCAAAATACTGCTTCAACAAAATTTGTCAAAAGGTAATATCTTGAATAAAGCTAAAGAATCGAGGGGATGTGCATAACATCCCCTTTTTCTTTATAAATATTTTATGAGCAGCTGCGAAATTGTTTTTGGGTGCATTAAATTCGCAGTGCTAAATCAACAATATGCCAAGAGACCATTCAATCAAACACACCCTAATCATTGGCAGTGGCCCTATCGTTATTGGGCAGGCTTGTGAATTCGATTATTCCGGTTCACAAGCATCAAGATCACTTAGAGAAGAGGGCATCACAGTCAGTCTTATTAATTCAAATCCAGCAACCATTATGACAGACCCCGTGGTTGCTGACAATATTTATTTGGAGCCCCTAGAACTAGAGTCAATTGAAAAAATATTAATTGAGCACCCAGACATCGATACTGTTTTGCCAACGATGGGAGGGCAAACAGCCTTAAATCTTGCAATTGATTGTGAAGAGGCAGGCTTGTGGAAAAAACACAACATCCGTCTGATTGGAGTGGACATTGCAGCCATTAATATCACTGAGGACCGAGAGGAGTTTAGAAAACTTATGATGGATATTGGGGTTGGGGTAGCGCCTTCAAAAATTGCAAACTCTTTTTTAGAAGGAAAAAACTTTGCACAGGAAATTGGCTTTCCTTTGGTGATTCGTCCTTCATATACTCTCGGTGGTTCTGGTGCATCTTTTGTGCATAAAGCAGAGGAATTTGATAAATTGTTGACAAGAGGCTTGCACAAATCACCCATACATGAGGTAATGATTGACAAAGCTGTTCTCGGTTGGAAAGAATATGAACTAGAATTGTTGAGAGACTCAAACGATAATGTTGTCATCATTTGTTCAATTGAAAATATGGATCCCATGGGGATTCATACTGGAGACTCTATAACGGTAGCTCCAGCAATGACATTGTCGGACACGACTTTTCAAAAGATGCGTGATATGTCAATCAAGATGATGCGCTCTATTGGAGATTTTGCAGGGGGATGCAATGTGCAATTTGCGGTAAGCAATGATGAGCAGGAGGAAATTATTGCCATCGAAATCAATCCACGAGTATCTAGGTCCTCAGCGTTGGCCTCTAAGGCAACAGGTTATCCAATCGCTAAGATTGCTGCAAAGTTGGCAATAGGATATCATTTGGATGAATTGAATAATCAGATAACTGGAACGACATCAGCATTGTTTGAACCAACATTAGACTATGTCATTGTAAAGATTCCACGTTGGAACTTTGACAAGTTTGATAGTCCTGATAAACGTCTAGGTCTGCAGATGAAATCCGTCGGAGAAGTAATGGGCATTGGTCGATCTTTTCAAGAAGCATTGCAGAAAGCATGTCAATCACTTGAAATTAAAAGAAATGGATTAGGAGCTGATGGCAAAGAGCTGAGAGATCAAGAAAAACTACTTGACAGTTTAGCAAATCCCTCCTGGGATAGGTTGTTCCATTTGTACGATGCCATTAAATTAGGAATACCACTTTCAACAATCTACAAGCTCACTTTAATTGACAAGTGGTTTTTAAGACAAATTGAAGATTTGATTCAGCTTGAGAATAAAATTGAATCCCTGTCACTGAAAAGTATAGGAAAGGAATTGTTGTTGGAGGCAAAACAAAAAGGATATGCTGATCGTCAAATAGCACATCTTCTAAATTGTCTCGAAAGCGAGGTGTATTCATTAAGACAAGAACTTAAAGTACAAAGGGTATATAAGCTTGTAGATACCTGTGCAGCAGAATTTGAAGCACAAACGCCCTATTATTACAGCACATTTGAAGATGAAAATGAATCTGTGGTAAGTGATCGGAAAAAAATCATTGTATTGGGCTCAGGGCCTAACCGCATAGGACAAGGTATAGAATTTGATTATTGCTGTGTTCATGGAATTTTAGCTGCAAAAGAAGAGGGCTATGAAACCATTATGATCAATTGCAATCCGGAAACAGTTTCTACCGACTTTGATACGGCCGATAAATTGTACTTTGAGCCGGTTTTTTGGGAGCACATTTATGACATTATTCTGCACGAAAAACCTGTGGGTGTAATTGTTCAGTTAGGGGGACAAACAGCACTTAAACTTGCTGAAAAGCTAGACCGATATGGAATTCCAATTTTGGGCACTTCTTATCAAGCCTTAGATTTAGCAGAAGACCGTGGCAGCTTTTCCAATCTTTTGAAAGAAAATGAAATTCCATACCCTTTGTTTGGATCCATTGAAACTGCAGATGAAGCAATTGAATTGAGTAAAGAACTCGGTTTTCCATTGCTTGTTCGACCTTCCTATGTACTAGGCGGACAGGGAATGAAGATTGTTATCAACGAGACTGAACTTGAGCAACATGTGATCAATATACTGCGTGATTTGCCTGGGAATAAGATACTTTTAGACCACTTTTTAGCCGGGGCAATTGAGGCAGAAGCCGATGCTATTTGTGATGGCGAGGATGTATACATAATTGGCATTATGGAGCACATAGAGCCTGCAGGGATTCATTCTGGCGACTCCTATGCTGTGTTGCCTGCATTTGATTTAAGTGAGAATGCGATTAAACAAATTGAAGCTTACACAAAGAAGATTGCGGTGGCCCTTAAAACAAAAGGACTCATCAACATTCAGTTTGCCGTCAAAGATGATAAGGTATACATCATAGAAGCAAACCCAAGGGCATCAAGAACAGTTCCTTTTATTTCAAAATCCTACAAGGAGCCGTACGTGAAATATGCTACAAAAGTGATGCTTGGAGATTTAAAAGTGAAGGACATAAACTTTCAGCCAAATCGAAAAGGATATGCCATAAAGATCCCTGTGTTCTCTTTTGACAAGTTTCCTGATGTGAACAAAGAACTCGGACCCGAAATGAAGTCAACTGGTGAAGCAATTCGTTTTATTGATGATTTGAAAGACAAGTTTTTTAGAGAAATTTATTCCGAGAGAAACCTGTATCTTAGCAAATAGATGATTTTTCAAGCTGGACTAATCGCTTTTATGAGGACACTACTCATCATATTTAGTGTCTTTTATGGTTTGAGGTTACTGATCAGATTCGTATTTCCTTGGTTGGTTAGATTCTTTTTAAGAAAACGAATGACTGCCTTTCATCAAGGGAGTGTACATCAAAATGAGGCAAGAAAAGAAGGAGATGTTTCGATCAAAACCAACGCTAAAAGAAAACAGGATCATAATGATGGAAAAGGTCTGGGCGATTATGTGAATTTTGAAGAGGTGGATGACAAATAAAAAAACAATGAAAGACTTTAAATTTAAACGTATTTTTCCTCACTTGACAGCATTGATTGTGTTTGTCATTCTCTCCATAGTATACTTCTATCCTTTACTAGAAGGCTACAAACTAAAGCAAGGAGATATTGAGAAACATAAGGCGATGGCTCACGAGATTAAAAGCCATCAGGAAAAATACAATGACCGAATATTATGGTCCGGCAATATGTTTGCGGGTATGCCTTCTTATTTGACGTCTACTGTAAAATTTGACGGGAACATTGCGCGTTTCATCAACAAGGCCTATCATTTATGGCTCCCTCATCCTGCTAGTACATTATTTGCCTACTTCCTAGGCTTTTATATCTTATTGCTTTGTCTTCGTATCAATCCTTGGCTGTCAATTATTGGGGCAATTGCATTTGCCTTTTCATCGTATTTTGTCATCATTATTGAGGCAGGCCATACCTCAAAAGCCAATGCCATAGCCTATATGGCACCAATTTTGGGAGGATTTATACTCACATTGAGAGGCAAGGTGAAAATCGGAATGCTTTTAATTGCCGTGTTTACTGCTGGGCAATTGTATGTGAACCACCTTCAGATTTCTTACTACCTCTTTTTCGTTTTATTGTTTGTTGGAATTGCCTTCTTTATCAAAGCCATAAAGGAGCAAATGTTGAACGTTTTTCTCAAGAGAACTGCCTTTGTGGTGCTTGCTGCCTTATTGGGTCTATTGCCGAATTTAGGAAACCTGTTGATAACCTTCGAATATGCAAAAGAGTCCACGAGAAGCAAGTCTGAACTCACCATCGATGAAACAGGCAAGTCGAGAAAGAACAATTCAAGTTCAGGATTGGATAAGTCCTACATCACCCAATGGAGTTATGGAATAGATGAAACTTGGACCTTGATGGTTCCAAATGTTAAAGGTGGCTCCTCTTATCCCATTTTAGGCAATCCCGATGAAGTTGAACGCTTGCGAAAAGAAGATCCTAAGTTTTTCAATTATTTAGTATCTGAATACCAAAACAAAGGCAATGCCATTGGCAATTATTTTGGCAACCAACCGATAGTATCTGGTCCTGTATACATAGGTGTAGTGATAATTTTCTTAGCGATACTTGCACTGCTCTTCTTAAACAGTGCATTGGTATATGCTTTGGGAGCTGTTTCCTTGCTTTCTATTTTGCTTGCCTGGGGGAATAATTTTATGGGATTTACCGAATTTTTTATTGACTACATTCCTGGGTACAATAAGTTTAGGGCGGTAGCCATGATATTGCTGATTGCAGAATTGACATTGCCGATAATGGCAATGCTCTTTTTACAAAAAATGATCGATGATCGCGGACTGATCAAAGAAGGCATGAAGAAATTCTATGCCGCAAGTGGATTGATGTTGGCTGTGTTGGCTATTTTTTATTTTAGTCCTAGCTCAATGGTGGATTTGACAAACGATAAAGAAAACCAACAATTTCAGAAAGCATTGTTAGAATCCCCGAATAAACAAAATGTACTTTATGCAGCACAAGAAACATTGTTGGACTATCGGACAGAAAAGGTAAGTCAAAGTGCTTTGAGCAGTTTAAAATACTTGGTCATTGCGATTGCGCTCATCTATTTATTTCAATTGGAGAAAGTCAATCAACGCATATTTCTTTTGGGAATGGGGGGCATTGTTTTTATTGATTTATGGTTGCTTGATAAGCAATACTTAAACAATAAAGAAAACCCAAATGCAGCAGGAAAAAATGAGAAATACATCTCATGGATCAAGCCTGAAAAGTTTAAGATTCCCTATGATCCGACAACCGCAGATCGTCAGATATTGGCCATTGAGTCTGGGAAAAATCCAGAGATTAAGCAGGGCATAGACAACCGCATCAACGCATTGAAAAAAGAAAGTAGAGGAAGAATTGATCAACGAAAAATTATTGATATCCAGTACAGTGAGTTAATGGAGCACACACACTATCGTGTATTCAATGTGAATGCACGGATGGACCAGGATGTAAGAACTCCTTACTTTCACAAAACCTTAGGTGGGTATCACGGTGCAAAATTGAAGAAGTATCAAGAGATGGTTGACTTTTATTTGGCAAGAGAACATTTTCAATTGCGTCAAGCATTTATACAAGGGGGTGTCGAAATGGTACGGCGCTATTTGCCTCAAATGAAAGTGTCGAATATGCTGAATGCTAAATACATTGTGGGTCCCGACAAAAACGGAAAAGTAGACGAACTGGTGATCAATAACCCTTATGCCATGGGTAATGCGTGGTTTGTGGACGAGTATAAAATTGTTTCCAATGCCGATTCAGCCATTCAAGCGATCAACAACATTGATCCAAAAAAGACTTTGGTTGTAATGGAAGAGCATGCAGATCAACTCGAAGGGATGCAATTTTCAACAAACAATTCAGCCAAAATACAATTGACCAATTACCATCCAGAAAAACTTACGTATACCTATAACAGCACCAACGATGCTTTGGCGTTATTCTCTGAGGTATATTATCAAGGTGGATGGAAAGCTTATGTAAATAGTCAAGAAATGCCCTTTTTTAGAGCGAATTACATTATGCGTGCTATGAAGTTGCCTGCGGGTTCAGGTGAAATCGTTTTCGAATTCAAACCAACAACCTATAGCATCGGTGCAACTGTCAGCTGGGCTTCGTCTATTCTGATGATTCTATTCGCTGGGTTTTTTGCCTTTAGCGAGTGGAAAAAGCTAAAAACCAATGGTTAAGATTTTGCCCCATTGTAGAAGCCACTGCACCAATAGATCAGTATGTATTTGATCAATGGGCTGTAAACAATAAACCTGAAAAGCATGCCTGATTTTAACAATCTGCTTAGGATACTCAAGAACCGATATGGAAGCAAGATGTATGCGAGCAGGGGTACTTTAAAAATTAATTGAGGCGACATGCCAAACTCTTTGCGCACAGCAGCTGAGTGAAATCCTAATAACTTTTGATTGTTGATGACATGGTCAAGAGAGGTGCGGTTGAGGTGAGTAATGATCACATCATTGAAGAGGACCACCTTTCCACCCATTTGAATAAATTTCTTACAAAATAGAATGTCCTCAAAAGCGCGATGATCCGTAAAATACCCCACTTTTTCAAATACTGTTTTATAAGCTGCAAAATTGCAAGTAGCAGCCACCGTAGAGTCTTTTTGAGTGTGTTTAAAAGGAAGAAAATGATTGAATTCAATCAGGTAAGAACAGCTTCCATAGACGCTTCTTGGGGTTCCGTTTAAAATGACTCCGGAGACAATGATGTTTTCTTTTATATTCTTCACAATGGTTTTTAACCAATCATTGCTTGCTTCACAATCGGCATCGATTAGGGCAACAATCTCACCTTTAGAAGCTTTTATACCGATGTTTCTTGCGGTGCCGGGAAAGGTTTGCTTTTCTTCCTGAATTAAACGAATTAGTGGGCTTTGCGCACAAACCTTTTCAATTTCCTCTCGGTATTCTTGATGAGAACTGTCCACGATGATTATCTCATAGCTGTCTGCGGTGGATTGGATCAATAGGGATTGCAGGCAGTTATTGATGGTTGCTGGTTGATTGAAAGAAGGGACAACCACAGAAATCAAAGGCTGAGAAGATGGTTTCTTCATATTTTCGTCTTAAGGCAAAGCAACGAATTTAAACCAATAATTTATGAAGATTGCTTTTATATTTCTGTGTGCACAAGTCTGATGCAAGATTGATACTTTTGCACCTCTTACATGTAAATACACCTTCTATGGCATTTTTTGCTAAACTTCTGAATGTACCCACTGAACCAAAGCCTGAGACTTTTAGAGATCCAGTGTTCCTAGTTGGATTGATGCGAAGTGGAACTACATTGTTGATGAATACATTGTCTGAGCATCCACAGCTTTTAAAGGTAGGCTTTGAATTGAATCCAATATGGACAAAAATTGGAGGTGCATCGATCAACAATGCCTGCTTGGAATGCACGGAGGAGGATTTAAAGATGGAGTATGCAAACAATATGACTGCTTACTTTAAAAATTACTTGGTTGAATCCAAGGGTTTTTTGAGACATCTGGCACGCTTTTCTCAGAGGCGATTCTACGGATCGGGGGGCGTCAACTATGATTGGGACAATGTCTATTTATTGAATAAAAATCCACACCTTTCGAATAAGGTGCGTTATTTGAATGCCATGTACCCGAAGGCAAAATACATTGTAATCGTTCGTTCACCTCATGGTCAATGTGCAAGTTTAAAAATGATGTTCATGAAGTCTCATGAAAAGGACGGTAGATACCTTAGGTTACCGAACGACAATGGTTCATGTTGGTCAAACGTGGAGGCGACGAAGGTCAAGGAGATAAATTCAGAAGAATTGTTTCCTGGGAATTTTGGGGTCTTCCCAAAGGCATGGATCAAACTGAATAAAGTCATGTTTGACCATTTGAAACACGTTCCGGAGGACCAAAAGGTTGTCATTGCTTATGAGGATTTAATGGGTAAGCGTGCAGATTCCCTAAATCGAATATTCAAGATGTTGGATTTGCGGGATGCACATGCAAGTAAAGTCAATCAGATGATTGAAAAAGAGAGAAAAATCCACAACACTACGACAAAAGGAGATCCCTTGCAGAAATGGAAGAAACATTTGGATGAGAAGGAGCAACAAATATTGTCCGATACGCTCAAAGAGCATCGAGAAGATTTTGAAACCATCATGGACCAAGTCCCCAATTCAAGAGATTATTGGATTCACTAATGAAAAAGTAATTAAAGGTTTTTGACAGTCAGCTTCTTCATCAATAGACTAAAGCTCTTTAGTAAAAAACTAAAGTTGAAAATGGGTGAGTGGTCCTCATCAATCCCTGATTATATTCTGTATAAAATAGCCAACGAAAAAACGGTCGATCAGCCCACCATTGTCTTCGTAGGAACTTACATGCACGCGCGCATTGGTCGTATTGCTAGATGGGTGAAAAGATCATCGGACTACGATGTCCACTTGGTTTGTGGGAAAACTGGTTTCTTGAATAAACTGTCCAACAACACTTTCGATGAAACACAGCTTTTTAGGAATTCTTGGCACTTAAAAAGACTGCTGAAAAAATACGACAGTTCCAATGTCATCGTGCACTGTTTTGGTCCACCGCATTTGGCAGCCTATGAAGTGATGCAAACTGAAATGCTCTCTAAAAAAGTATTTGATTATCAAGACTTGATGATTACGAATTTCGGTTTTGAGGCGCCTTTCCCTTACATGAAAAAAGAGCTGGAGAAAGAGGAATTTATTCTTAATAAGGCGCAACTGATCGTGAATCATAGTCTTGAGTTGCAAGTAGCCAAGAAAAACTATGCTTCGATACCTGGGAAGAAGTTGTACTTTCCCAATTATGCAGACAATGACTTTTTTATTGACCGCAGTTTGAATGAACGCAATGAAATTCATATCGTGTATGCAGGAAGTGTGTATTCAAAATTCAGAAACAGTGATTATTTCGGTGGTTCTCAATTGCATTGGTTGATTCATAAGCTCAACAATCAAGGCATTCACTTTCATATTTATCCTGCACCTACAAATGTGGGTGCCAACTTGGTTGATTATGAGGAGATGAATAATCAATTGCAATACTTTCATTTGCATGCACCGTTGAAACAAGATGAACTCTCTAAAGCATTGAGTAAATATGATTTTGGTGTGCTGCCTTTCTTTGATCGTTTAACTAAAGTCTATCCTCAAAAACGTAGATATTCAACAACCTTGAAGCTCTTAAATTATGCAGAAGCTGGTATCCCTGTGATCATGAGTGAGGATTTAGTATTTCAGCATCACCTAGGCAATAAAGTTGGTGTGGCCATTAAGACTACATGGGAGGAATTTGACCAGTTGAAATCAAAAATAGAAGGCCTTGATTTAGCAGAAATTCGTGCGCGCATACAACAAAACAGGGCCCAATACTCCATTGAAGAAAATATACATCGATTGCTGACAGCATATCAGGATCTCTGATCGACGCTTAAAATCTCTATTTAGTTTTAAATTATTAATTTTAAGGCTAGTTAACTCAAATTTATGGTCAAAAAATACTTTTTCTTTCTATTGCTTACAGTTTTAAGCTCACATGCCATTGATGCACAAATCTGGAGTCAAAAGGCAGATTTGCCTGATTCTACAAGGCTTGCACCAACGGCCTTCTCTATGGACGGTGTGGGGTATATATGCTGTGGTAAACAGAGCATTTATTCAAATTCAATTTATTTTAAAGATTTCTGGAAATATGAAGATCAATCAGATAAATGGATCAAATTGATTGATTTTCCTGGAATCGCTAGATCTGGGGCCATTTCATTTGTATTTGATTCGGTTGTATTTGTTGGTTTAGGATGGGATGGAAGCAATGATCTTAAAGACATATTTAAATACAATCTAGATTCAAATAAATGGGATTCAGTAGGCATATACCCTGGAGCAGGTGGACGCATTGGATTTGGGGCTTACTTAAATGGAAAAGGATACTACGGTGGCGGAACAAATGGAACTAATCGTCAAAATGACTTCTGGGAATTTGATCCTTCAACAAATGCCTGGACCTCTTTAGGGGCTTTCCCTTTTGGAAGACGATCAAATGGTGTTTCCATTGGTTTGGATTCTTTGATTTACTTTGGACTAGGTTTTGATGATGCTCTCAGCATGAAAAATGACTTTTGGTCCTATGATCCAGATTCTGCTGTCTGGACTAGATTGGCTAATTTCCCAGGTGCGGCAAGAGTTGGAGCTACTGTTTTGAATTTTAATGGAATTATAATTATTGGTGGTGGTCAGCGCTCAGGAGGTGTTGAACTTGGTGATTATTATAAGTATAATGTAAAAAAAGATTCTTGGGAAAAAATTACTTCTCCACAAAATCACGCATTTAGATCTTTTTCATCATCTTTTAGTATTGGAACTTCAGCGTATTTATTTGGTGGCAATAATTCAATTAATCAGTCTTTGAATGATTTACTATCTTATGAGATAGATACTACTGTGTCAATTTGTGATAGTCTTGTTTGGCAAAAAAGAAAGAGTTTTCCTGATTCAATGAGAACTGTAACAACAGGATTTGCATTACAAGGAAAAGGTTATGTATGTTGCGGAAAGGATGCTTTTAATGGATCTGGCATTAATTTTTTTAAAGATACTTGGGAATTCGATCCTGGAGAAAATGATTGGTCAAGGGTGGCTGATTTTCCGGGTGTTGCAAGATCTGGAGCAGTGGCATTTGTAATTGACTCTTTTGCCTATGTTGGTCTTGGATGGGATGGAACGAATGCGCTCAAAGACATGTATAGGTATTCTCCTTCTTCCAATAAATGGGATTCAATTGCAAACTATCCAGGATTAGGAGGAAGAATTGGTTTTGGAACTTCTGTTAATGGGAAAGGTTATGTGGCCGCTGGAACTGACGGAGTAAATAGACATGATGATTTTTGGGAATATAATCCTGTAAACGATAGTTGGACAAGAATTAATAATTTTCCTCTCGGTAAAAGATCAAATGGTCCCGCTATTTCTATGGATTCTCTTTTATTTATGGGATTGGGTTTTGATGCGAATACTAACATGAAGAAAGATTTTTGGGCATTTAATCCTTCCTTGAATAAATGGACTCGATTAAATGATCTTCCTGGACCTCCAAGGATAGGAGCTGCTGCAATTAGACACAACAAAAAAGTTATAATAGGAGGAGGTCATAAAGTTGGAGGAATTGAACTTGGAGATTATTATGAATTAAATCCAGTTACTAAGGCATGGAGAAGGGTAGAGCCCATGCTGGATAGTATTCGAACATTTGCCTCTAGTTTTTCTTTGGATGGATCTGGATATGTATTTGGTGGAAGAGATCAGAACAATAATTTACTAGTTGATTTGTGGGAGCTGAGTGATTTTGGCTTTGACACCACGATTTCTTTCGCAGTTTGTGATAGTTTTACCTTTGCCTTGAATAATAGAACCTATTACACGAGTGGTGTATTTTATGCCGATACAATTAGAAGCATAGGGTGTGATACAGTTATACGTCTTGAGTTAACGGTGACAAAATCAACATCTTCATCCCTTTCTGAAATAGCGTGTGATCAATTCTTTTGGCCTCAAAATGGACAAACTTATACTAATAGTGGCATTTTCTATGATACAATTCCGAATTCAACTGGTTGTGATTCGATTGTTAGTTTGTCATTAACAGTTAATAAACCTGTACAGGTGATCAACAATGTATCTGCTTGCAAGCAATTTTTGTGGTCGGTTGACAGTATTGTTTATTCTCAAAGTGGCACATATTCAGATACGCTATTCAATGGTTCTATGTGTGATACAATCAATACGTTAAATCTTTCTTTAACTACCCTTGATACATCTGTTTCAATCGTTAAGGATACTTTATTTGCATTGGAAGATAACGCAACATATCAATGGTTAGATTGTAATAATGGATATTTACCGATTCCTGGTGCAACTTTAGAATATTTTATTGCAAATGGAAACAGCAACATTGCCTGTTCTATTACTAAAAATTTCTGCACCGATACAACGGCATGTTACAGTATGGTAATTTCGTCATTGAAAGAAAATGTTGATCAACAATCCATTCAAGCCTCTCCAAATCCTTTCTGGGATTTCATCAATATTCGTTTTTCGAATATTGATGAAAGTCAAACGCTTTTAGTCTATGATGCTAAAGGAAAGAAGGTAATCGAACAGAACATACAAAATAGTGAAACAATTGACATGTCTCAATATCCTTCAGGACTATATTACATAGCCATATACAATAATTCCCGCCAGTTATCATACACAAATAAGCTCCTCAAACAATAAACTTTTGTTTTCTAGAATAAGATAGATTATATAGCGCTATGTGGTGTATTTTTGGAATACTAAAATCACAGAAATATAGCATTGCACCCTGATAAAGTAGAATTTTTTAAATTTATTTATTCCGATAACGATTGGAGAGTAGTTAACAAACGTAGCCTCTCGAATGACTATATTCAGTGGGAGAGAAACTTGGAATTACAAGCTGAAGAAAAGTCATTAGAAGATAATTTGTTGGATCCGAACAATCACCAACTTTATTTTATAGTTGGCGCTCCTAGAACAGGATCAACTTTTTTGTCTCAATTGCTTATAAAAGCATTTAATCTAGGAAGTCAATACAATAAAGTGGCTAAGTATTATATTGTTCCTCTACATGGCTACAATCAAGTAAAAAAAGAAGAGGAAAAGAAAGCTCAGTTTAACTCTTTTCTTGGGAATACAGATGGTGATTTAAATCCACATGAATTTGGGTATTTCTGGCAATACTGGCTGAATTTTAAACTGCACCATGAACCATCTGTTGAAACATTAAATCAAGTGGATGTCTTTTCACTAAGAAAAAAGTTGCTTGCCATAACAAACTTGCTTGAAAATGATTTGCTGATTAAGAACCAAGTCTATTTTAATTTTATCATCGTTTGGGTGAAGCAGAATTTTAAAAATGCAAAGTTTATTTATATTAATCGCAATGAATTTGATGTTGTGGAATCAATTTTAAATGCGCGCATGGAACAATATGGTAGCTATAATTATTGGTGGAGTTTGAGACCTAAACATGTTTCACAATGGAAAAATTCTCCACCGATTGAACAGGTTTGTCACCAAGTTTTGTATACAAACAATAAGATTAAAGAGCAATTAGGATTTTTGAATGATGAGGATTACATTGAGGTGAATTATGATTCACTTGTTGAGGATGTTGAAAATGAATTAAATAGAATGGCTTCTTTTTTTTCTCGTGAACCTATAAATATAGACCAGTTTAAGACGGGAATTCACCGAAGAATTAAGTCACGACATCTACCATTTAGTAAGTCTGAAATATTGGACAATATTTCTAAAATTAAACAGCAATACGATTAGCAAATGCACTTTTTTGTTGAAAAAATTGAATATTTTAGAAAAAGTGGAGTGTCTATTGACTATTCAAAGCTTTTTAACTTCACTAGCATTTATCTCGACATTGAATATTTAGCAATCAATGATTTACACGAAGAGGGGGAAACCTACCTCGCTTTATACCAGGAAGGGGAAGACAAGGTGATTTATCCTTTTGTGCGCAGAGAGTTTTCATACAAAGGGATAATATACTCCGACATTGCGACGCCTTATGAATATGGTGGTGAATGGGCTACAAAGAATGATTTGACATTGTTCTCAAATTTCAGAAAACTCTTTAATGAGTATTGCCGACAGCATTCTATTTTGACAGAATTCCAAAGAATTGATCCCTATGCTCAAATCCCCAACGATTCATATGCTATAGAAGAATATATAAAAGTCAAAGAAAACGTTGTCATTGACTTAAATAAAGGAGAGGATGAGGTCTTTCGTGATTATCATAAAAATAATCGCAGAGACATTCGTTTGGCTATGAGAAATAATGTTCACGTAGAACAATATGTTCCCTCTAAAGAATCGATCACTTTGTTTCAGGATTTATATTATAGCACCATGGATGCAAAAAATACATCTAGGTACTACTATTTTAATGAGGACTATTTTAAGGCGCTAGAAAGCATCTGTGAAGATAAAATGAGCGTTTATGCAGCGTTTACAGAGAACAATGTGTTGGCGAGTGCAGCCCTGGTATTGAAAAAAAACAAAGTGGCACACTATCACCTAAGTGGAACTAATCGCAAGTATACAAAGCTGTGTGCGACGAACCTCATGCTTCACCAGATAGCCATAGATCTGAAAAAAGAAGGATATGAATTCTTTCATTTGGGGGGAGCGGCGAGCAGTCAAGAAGGTCTATACAGATTCAAGAAAAAGTTTTCCAACGATCGTAAAGATTATTACGTCTGCAAGAGAATATTTAAACCGAAAGTTTACGATGATTTGAATCAACAAATCATAAAAGATAAGGAACTTTACAACCAAACAATCGACAAGGGTTTTTTCCCATTGTACAGAAAGCTAATTGAGACAACATGAAAAAGATATTTATAACAGGAGGAGCAGGTTACGTAGGATCAGTCCTTGTTCCTAAATTGCTAGATAATGGGTATGAAGTTACAGTCATTGATCTGATGATTTATGGAGAAAATGTTCTCCCAACGCATGAACGATTGACCGCCATTAGGGGAGACATCCGTGATACGGAGTTAATGCGAAAGATTATTCCTGGACATGATGCAATCATCCATTTGGCGTGTATCTCAAACGATCCTAGTTTTGAGTTAAACCCAGATCTCGGAAAATCCATCAATTTAGACCCTTTTGAACCCATGGTTCAAATCGCAAAGGCAAGCGGTGTCAAAAGATTCATTTATGCCTCATCCTCCTCTGTCTATGGTATAAAGGAAGAACCGAATGTAACTGAAGATATGTCGCTTGAGCCCTTGACTGATTATTCGAAATTCAAAGCTGAGTGTGAGAAGATTTTGAAGAAGTATGAATCTGATGACTTTACGGCAATGACCATCCGACCCGCGACTGTATGTGGGTATTCCCCAAGGTTAAGGTTAGACTTAACCGTGAATATATTGACCAATTTTGCCATAAACAAAGGCTTTATTAAAGTGTTTGGAGGAGAGCAAAAGCGTCCAAACATTCACATTCAAGACATGACAGACCTTTACTGTCTGCTGTTAGAATTACCCTCTGAAAAGATTCAAGGAAAAATATTTAACGCAGGATATGAAAACTTTAAGGTGAAAGAAATCGCACAAATGGTTAAAAATGTTGTTGGAGAAGTAGACATAAGAACAGAGTCAACAAATGATAATCGATCTTACCATATTTCCTCAGATTACATCAAGCAAGAAATTGGTTTCGAGCCTAAGCATAGCATTGAAGATGCAGTGAGCGATTTAAAAGAAGCCTTTGAAAAGGGCTTGATCAACGATTCATTTGAGAATGAAAAGTATTTTAATGTAAAATTGATGCAAAACATTGAATTGAGCTAATGAAAGTCCCATATATAAATCTTGGTTTACAACATCAGAAAGACAAACAAAGGATTTTAACAAAAGTCTCCGAGTTACTTGATTCAGGGATGTTTATTTTGGGAGACGAAGTCAAGCAGTTTGAAGAACGTTTTGCAACGCTCTGTGGAACAAAATATGCGGTGGGTGTAGCCAACGGTACCGATGCACTTGTGTTGGCCCTGCAATCCTTGGGTATCGGCAAAGGCGATGAAGTCATCACTGCGCCCAATTCTTATTTGGCATCTGGATCCTCCATTGCCCTTTGTGGGGCAACTCCTGTGTTTGCTGATGTGAGAGAAGATTACAACATAGATCCTGTCCAAGTCAGAAAAAAGATTACTGATAAGACAAAAGCCATTATTCCTGTGCACTTGACAGGACGTCCTGCGCCAATGGATGAAATCAATATGATTGCTAAAGAATTTAATTTGCATGTGGTTGAAGATGCTGCACAAGCCGTGGGTGCACAATACAAGAATAAAGCAGTAGGATGCTTGTCTGATGTTGCATGTTTTAGTTTACACCCTTTGAAAAACCTTTCAGCAATTGGCGATGCAGGCATCATGACCACCAACAATAAAGAAATTTATGAGTGGTTGTTGAAAGCACGCTCGCACGGCATGAAAAGTAGAGATGAATGTGAATTTTGGAGCATGAATTCAAGGTTGGATGCTGTACAGGCGGCCATCTTAAACATAAAAATTGGCAACATAAAAGAGTGGACAGAAAGAAGAAGAGGCATTGCTGCCAAATATGTTCAAGAGTTGGGTCATCTAGTACATGTGCCTAAGGAGCAAGCCTTCGAAAAGTCAGTCTATCATACATTCATCATCATGACAGCGCACAGAGATGCCTTGCAAAAGCATCTTCATGAACATGGAGTTGATTCCAAAATACATTATCCGATTGCGATTCATCAGCAGGATGCCGCTCAACAGCTAAAATCATCCCATGATGCTTTTCCTGAAACTGAGAAACAGATCACACAAATATTGAGTTTGCCCGTTTATCCTGAGTTAACAGATGAGCAAGTCAATCATGTGTGTGCGCAGGTGAAATCCTTTTTTAAATCTATATAAGTTATGAAGATATTGGTAACAGGTGGATGCGGCTTTATTGGAAGCCACATGGTGGATCGTTTGTTGAATGATGGCCATGATGTTGTTGTACTGGACAATTGTTCTACAGGGAGACTAGAAAATTTAGAACACCAAAAGGAAAACACTCAACTTACCGTGCATGTCTGTGACATCGCAGACTATGAGATCATTGAACCCTATTTTAAGGGTGTTGATCGTGTTTTTCACATCGCGGCCTTAGCAGATATAGTGCCGTCTATCCAGGAGCCTTTGAAATACCATCGTTCGAATGTGGACGGAACAATAAACGTTCTTGAAGCATCAAGGATACATGAAATCAAACACCTCATTTACGCAGCTTCATCTTCCTGCTATGGCATACCTGAAGTTTATCCAACGCCTGAGTCAACACCCATTGATCCGCAGTATCCCTATGCATTGACCAAATACTTGGGAGAGGAATATGTGATGCATTACCATAAAATTTATCAACTGCCAGTGACCTCAATGAGGTTTTTTAACGTGTACGGTCCTAGATCACGAACAAGTGGAACCTATGGCGCTGTTTTTGGTGTTTTTCTTGCTCAAAAATTAGCGAACAAGCCCTACACAATCGTTGGTGACGGCACACAGACACGCGACTATACCTATGTAACAGACGTCGTAGACGCATGTGTGAGTGCTTCTGAAAATGAAAAATCAATCGGGGAGATCTTCAATGTTGGCAGCAACAATCATTATTCTGTAAATCGTCTGGTTGAACTCCTTGGCGGAGAAAAAATTCATATTCCAAAAAGACCTGGAGAACCCGACTGCACATTTGCTGACACAACAAAAATTAAAGATGTCATAGGCTGGAGTCCGAGTGTAAGCTTTGAAAAAGGGGTTCAAAATATGATAGACAACATTGACTATTGGAGGGAAGCTCCAGTTTGGGACAGCAATTCAATCAAGGATGCTACAAAAGACTGGTTTAAGTATCTAAAGTAAAGTTTTTGCAATAAAAACTTTATGCGGAGGTTTGCTGACTAGAATTAATAATCACTTTTGGTTTGACGAAGAAAGTTGTGAAATTAGATGAGATTGCACTTCATTTAGAAGGTGCAATCAAGGAAGGTAAAAAAGTTGTCCATTGTCACGGTTGTTTTGATTTGCTTCACCATGGACACATCAAGCATTTTGAAGCAGCGAAAAAATTTGGAGACATACTTGTTGTCAGTTTGACAGAGGACAGGCATGTAAACAAAGGACCAGATCGTCCATTTTTTGATCACAACATTCGGGCCCAAAACATTGCAGCACTCGAGGAAGTAGATTATGTTACAATTAACTATCATCCCACTGCAATTACAGCCATTGAGGCCATCAAACCAAATTTTTTCGTCAAAGGACAAGATTATAAAAACATCGATGAAGATGTAACTGGTGGAATTTTACTCGAGAAAAATGAGGTTGAAAAACATGGTGGACAGCTCGTTTTTACAGAAGAAGTTCAATTCAGTTCTTCCCACTTGATCAATAAGTTTTTTGATCAAAAAGATGAAACCGCCAAGGAATTCTTGTCCAATATAAAAGCCAGTTTCAATCACAAGCATTTTGTTTCGATGTTTGATGAGATTTCGAAGAAGAAAGTACTCATCATTGGAGACATTATCATGGATGCTTACCAATTTGTTAATCCCATTGGAAAGGCTTCAAAATCACCTACAATCACTGCTACACAAGAGAACTTGGAGGTGTATGCTGGTGGTGTGCTTGCAGTTGCCAATCATGTTGCAGATTTTGTAGAAGAGGTAATCTTGGTGACTACTTATGGAGAAAACCGAGATCAATCTTATTGGGAAACGATTCAAGACAATCTTCACGATAAGGTTAAGCTAATTGCGATTGATACCCCCCATCATCCTACTGTAGTGAAGTCAAGAATTATTTCCAAAGTTTTTAGGCACAAGCTTTTTGAAATAATTGAGATCAACCAACAACCCTTAGAAACAGAGGTAGAAGATCAACTCTTGGGTGCCTTAAGTACTTCCATCGAAGCAATTGATTTATGTCTTGTGGCAGATTTTGGTCATGGAGTGCTTACGGACAGGGTAATCAAATACCTGCAACAGAATGCTCCCTATTTGGCAGTAAATGCTCAAACAAATAGTGCTAATTTAGGGTACAATCTTTTAACTAAATATTCAAAGTGTAACTATTTTTCCATCGATAAGGCAGAAGCACACCTTGCCCTGCATGATCGACAAGGTGATATAAAGAGTTTGCAGAAACGCCTTATGGAACTTACAAAATCAGAGCATTCTTCCATCACATTGGGTGTGAATGGAACTAGTGTGATGGATAAAAGCGATCGTGTAGTCTCACCCATATTCAATACGGATGTCGTCGACACCATAGGTGCAGGAGATGCATATTTGAGCATAACGTCGCTTTTGGCTCAGCAAGGAGCTAGCATTCAGGAAATTGCTTTCGTGGGCAATGCAGTGGGTGCTTTGGCCGTTAAAATCATTGGAAATAAATCTTATATTCAACGAACAGATTTATTGAAGTATTTAAAAACCCTTTTAGCCTGATTAGATGTTTTCAACGTATTTAGACGAGTTTTCTTCCATCCTTCGAAAAACAATTGCTACAAATTCCTCGTCAGAAATTGAACTTGATGAAGCTTATACAGCAGTTGTAGGACAGATGGAAGAAGTACGGAAGAAGAAGTCACATGTTTATTTGGTCGGAAATGGAGGAAGTAGTGCCATTGTTTCTCATGCTGCCATTGACTTGTTAAATGCATGTGGATTCAAGGCCCATGCCCTTACTGACAATAGTTTATTGACGTGTATGGCCAATGACTATGGTTATGAAAATGTTTTCGCACAGCCCTTGAAAACGCTGTTTGAAGAAGGAGACGTGTTGGTTGCCATTAGCAGTTCCGGAAAATCACCAAACATTGTCAATGCATGCCGTCAAGTGAAAAATAAGGCAGCCGCCATCATTACTTTTTCGGGCTTTGCACCTGACAATCCATTGAGAGCATCGGGGGATTTTAATTTTTGGCTAGAAAGCAGTGATTATGGCATTGTGGAAATAGGCCATTCATTGTTGTTTCACCACATTACCGATAAGCTTTATAACAAAGATTAAATAGGCTTTGTTGAAATTTTTGCATAAATAAAACGGTTTTGGGAATTATTATCCGACAAGCTGGATTGTCTTCCTTATATACTTATGTAGGACACGCCATAGGCTTTCTCAATTTTGCCATTTTAATGAATTGGTGGCTCACTCCTGATGAAATGGGATTAAGGGGCGTGCTCTTGAGTGTCTCTTTAATTTTTATCCAATTTGCTCATTTAGGAACCTTCAGGAGTCTAGTAAAGTTTTTCCCCTTTTTTAATCGAGTTGGCAATCAAGACAATGGTTTATTGGGGATTGGCTTGTTAATCTCTTTGATAGGGTTCGTTGTTTTGGCAACGGCGATGTTGATTTTTAAGGGACCTATCATTGAATCTTTTTCCGATCAAACTAATTTGTTTAAAACCTACTATTGGTTGATTTTTCCGATTTCCTTCTTCTTGTTGTACAGTAGACTTTTTGAAAGCTATTTGCAAGCAAGATCGAGCATTGCCCTCTCCGCCTTCCTCAAAAATGTATTGCATCGGCTTTTTGTTACAGTACTATTGGTCTTGTTTTTTTACAAAATCATTGATTTCTTCTGGTTCATTACATTGTTTTCATTTTTACACCTTTCTAGTTTGATTGTATTTATTCTCTATTTAATGAATAGAGGTGAATTCAACATTAAAGTCAATTGGAAATTCTTTAACAAACGTTTTAGAAAGGTATTTTATAACTTTAGTGCATACTCGATCGTGTCAAATATATCCGCAGGCCTCATCAATAAGATCGACGCATTGATGATATTTTACTTTTTGACCCTTTCGGACACTGCAATTTATTACAATGCTTTATTTATTAGTACTCTAGTAAGTATTCCTTCAAATGCCATTAATCAGATAGCTATGCCGCTCTTGAGTAGAAGTTGGAAAAATAAAGAGGTAGGAGAAATGCTTGATATCTATAAAAAATCTTCGATCAATCAATTGCTCATGGGGGGAATACTTTTCATTTTGATTCTTTCAAGTATCGATAATTTGTTTG
>PAVT01000049.1 GCA_002713165.1 Verrucomicrobiota bacterium | reverse complement strand
TCCGTTGCCATTGCGACAAACGGAAGTGAACAGGATTTTAGGAAAAGTAGATGAACTCGCCGAGAGTGACGAAGAAATCGTGATTCCATTTATAGTTGGAGAGGCTGTAAAAGTAATGGACGGTCCTTTCAATGGATTTAGTGGAACGATTGAAGAAGTAAATGAAGAGAAAAAGAAACTTAAAGTAATGGTGAAAATCTTTGGAAGAAGAACTCCACTTGATTTAAGTTTTATGCAAGTAGAAAAAGAACAATAGCAGAATCAATTATTTGAAAAATGGCAAAAGAAGTTAGCGGACTTATTAAATTACAAATTAGAGGTGGTGCTGCAAACCCTTCTCCACCAGTTGGACCTGCATTGGGTGCAAAGGGAGTAAACATCATGGATTTCTGTAAGCAATTCAACGGCAGAACCCAAGACAAAGCAGGAAAAGTATTGCCGGTAGTAATTACTGTTTACACAGATAAATCTTTTGATTTTGTGATCAAGACTCCACCAGCTGCTGTGCAATTGTTGGAAAAAGCAAAAGTTAAATCAGGATCTTCTGAGCCGAATAGATTAAAAGTTGCTTCGGTTTCATGGGATCAAGTGAAAGAAATTGCTGAAGATAAAATGCAAGATTTGAATGCATTTGAGGTGGAATCAGCGATGAGTATGGTTGCAGGAACAGCCAGGAGTATGGGAATTAAAGTAAAAGGTAAAAGACCTTTTTAAGCAATATAAGGTAAATTAAAGATGGCCACATTAACGAAAAAAAGAAAAGTAGCATTAAGTAAAGTGGATAGTGAAAAACTATACTCACTAAAAGATGCATCTGCTCTAGTAAAAGAGATTAGTACAGCAAAATTTGATGCATCAGTTGATATCAGTGTTCGACTTGGAGTAGATCCTAGGAAAGCCAATCAAATGGTGCGTGGAACAGTTACTTTGCCTCATGGAGTTGGGAAAACTGTTCGCGTACTAGCACTAGTGACACCAGATAAAGAGGCTGAGGCTAAAGAAGCTGGTGCTGATATGGTAGGATTGGATGAATACGTAGACAAAATCAAGGGTGGATGGACTGACGTAGATGTGATTGTTACGATGCCAAGCGTTATGGGTAAAGTTGGTGCTTTAGGTCGCGTTCTGGGACCAAGAGGATTAATGCCTAATCCAAAATCTGGCACCGTTACTATGGATGTTGCAAAGGCAGTGAGCGATGTTAAGGGTGGTAAAATTGACTTTAAAGTTGACAAATACGGAATCATTCATTCCTCTATCGGGAGAGCTTCCTTTGATGCAGAGAAAATTCGTGAGAATGCGAAAGAGATGATTCAAACAATTGTCAAACTTAAGCCAGCGGCTGCAAAAGGAACATACATGAAGAGTATTTGTATTTCAAGTACAATGTCCCCAGGCATTCATGTTGATCCAAAAAGATTTATTGAAGATTAATTAATATTCATTCTATACTTATAGAAATGACAAGAGAAGAAAAACAAAAACTAGTAAAGAATCTATCTGAAAAGCTCAACGAAAACAACGTTTTCTATTTGGCTGACATCTCAGAGTTAGATGCTGAAACTTCTACAAAACTCAGACGTTTGGCTCACCAGAGGCAAATCTCTATGAATGTGGTGAAGAATACCTTATTGAAAAAGGCATTGGAAAGTGCTGAAGGAAATTATGAAGAATTCTATGAGGTATTGAAGGGTAATACTTCAATCATGTTTTCAGAAGTGGGCAATGCTCCTGCCAAATTGATTAAGGATTTTAGAAAAAATAGTGAAAAACCTATTTTGAAAGGAGCCTTTATCGAAGAAGCAATCTACATTGGAGATGACAAGGTAGAAGCATTGACTCAAATCAAATCAAAAGAAGAAGTTATTGCAGACATCATTGCGATACTTCAATCTCCTGCGAAAAATGTTGTTTCTGCACTGCAATCAGGCGGTAACACTATCTCAGGTTTAGTAAAAGCACTTTCCGAAAGGGAAGCCTAAAAATGTACGCACTCTCAATTCATATAAATTAGAAATTTAAAAACAATAAAATGGCGGATTTAAAAGCGCTTGCTGAAGAGTTAGTTAACTTGACAGTAAAAGATGTAAATGAACTAGCAGATATTCTTAAAGAAGAATATGGCATTGAGCCAGCTGCTGCAGCTGTTGCCGTTGCAGGTCCTGCTGGTGGAGGTGGAGCTGGTGAAGCAGCTGAAGAGAAATCAGAATTCGATGTAATCCTGAAAGCTGCAGGAGGCTCTAAATTAGCAGTAGTTAAACTTGTAAAAGAGTTAACTGGCCTTGGATTAAAGGATGCTAAAGAATTAGTTGATGGCGCACCAAAACCAATAAAAGAGGGTGTAGCTAAAGACGAAGCAGAATCTCTTAAAAAACAACTAGAAGAGGCAGGAGCTGAAGTTGAACTTAGCTAAGTTGAACTTATAGCTTTATTCATTGGTTTAGGTCCCAAAATTTCGATTTTGGTGCCTAAACCCTTTCTTGTTTATATCTACTATTCATTAATTACACCGATCGATGGCTAACGCATCAGTAACGAAGAAAAAAGATAGAGTCAATTTTGCATCTATCAAAAACAGGTTGGAATATCCCGACTTTCTTGACATTCAATTACAATCGTTTAAAGATTTTTTTCAATTAGAAACTTCTCCAGAATTTAGAGATTCAGAAGGTTTATATAAGGTATTTAGTGAAAACTTCCCCATCACTGATGCCCGAAATCAATTCGTGTTAGAATTCTTGGATTATTTTGTTGATCCTCCACGATACAGTATTGAAGAATGCATTGATAGAGGACTAACTTACAGTGTGCCATTAAAGGCAAAATTGAAACTGTATTGTACAGATCCTGAGCATGAAGATTTTGAGACGATTGTACAAGATGTTTACCTTGGTACTATTCCATACATGACACCAAAAGGGACGTTCTTGATCAACGGTGCAGAACGTGTTATTGTATCTCAACTGCATAGATCACCTGGTGTTTTCTTTGGCCAATCTTTGCATGCCAACGGAACAAAACTATACTCTGCAAGGGTTATACCATTTAAAGGTTCTTGGATTGAATTTGCTACAGACATCAACAATGTAATGTATGCCTACATTGATCGTAAAAAGAAATTGCCCGTTACTACTTTGTTGCGTGCAATTGGATTCGAATTTGATAAAGACATACTTGATATTTTCGAACTTGCTGATGAAATAAAAGTGAGTAAAGCCGCCTTGAAAAGATCTCTAGGAAGAAAACTTGCGGCAAGAGTATTGAGGACTTGGGTAGAAGATTTCGTAGATGAAGATACTGGTGAAGTTGTATCTATCGAACGTAATGAAGTTGTTATCGATCGTGAAACAATTCTTGAAAAAGACCACATAGATACGATACTTGAGTCAGGGACAAAAACAATCATACTCCACAAAGAGGATATCAATTCTGCAGACTTTGCAATCATTTACAATACCTTGCAAAAAGATCCTTCAAACTCTGAAAAAGAAGCTGTTGAGCACATTTATCGCCAATTGAGGAATTCTGAGCCACCAGATGAAGAAACGGCCCGAGGAGTAATCGACAAATTATTTTTCTCCGAGACACGTTATGATTTAGGTGAAGTTGGTCGATATAGAATTAACAAAAAATTAAACCTTGAGATTGAAGAAAATGTCAAAATTCTAACAAGAGAGGACATTATATCCATTATCAAGTACTTGATAGAGTTAATCAACTCTAAAGCAGACGTAGATGATATTGATCACCTAAGTAACCGAAGAGTTAGAACAGTTGGTGAGCAATTGTACAATCAGTTTGGAGTTGGACTTGCACGTATGGCTAGAACCATTCGTGAGCGAATGAATGTGAGGGACAATGAGGTGTTTACACCCGCTGACTTGATCAATGCTAAAACACTTTCAGCTGTAATCAATTCATTCTTTGGCACAAACCAATTGTCCCAGTTTATGGACCAGACGAATCCATTGTCTGAGGTGACCCATAAAAGAAGAATGTCTGCATTAGGACCGGGAGGTCTTTCACGTGAACGTGCTGGCTTTGAAGTGCGTGATGTGCACTATACTCACTATGGTAGATTGTGTCCCATTGAAACACCAGAAGGGCCAAACATTGGTTTGATTTCTTCTTTGTGCGTTTATGCAAAAGTTAACCGATTAGGTTTTATAGAAACTCCTTATCGAAAAGTAAAAGATGGTAATGTAGGATTTAAAAAGGACGACGTCGTTTACTTGAGCGCTGAAGAAGAAGATGAACAAACAATTGCCCAAGCAAATGCAGTCATCAACGATAAAGGACAATTTGATTCTGATAGGGTAAAAGCGCGTTACGAGGGGGATTTCCCAATGGCTACACCAAATGAAGTTACCTTGATGGATGTGGCACCGAATCAAATTGCCTCAATTGCCGCCTCATTGATTCCGTTCTTGGAACATGATGACGCCAACAGGGCGTTGATGGGTTCTAACATGCAGCGACAAGCTGTTCCATTATTACAACCTGATTCACCAATTGTTGGAACTGGTCTTGAAAAACAAGTTGCTGTTGATTCACGTGTTTTAATTAATGCAGAAGGTAATGGAGTTGTAGAATTTGTGGACGCAAATAAAATTATCGTCACTTACGAACGTACGAAAGATGAGAAATTGGTTTCGTTCAACGAACCAACGAAGACTTATGACCTTATCAAATACAAAAAAACAAACCAAAGCACTGTAGTAAACCTTAAACCTATCGTTTCAAAAGGAGAAAAGGTTACTAAGGGTCAAGTATTGTGTGAAGGGTATGCAACGGAGAACGGGGAATTGGCATTGGGAAGAAACTTGAAGGTTGCCTTTATGCCTTGGAAAGGGTACAACTTTGAGGATGCGATTGTGATCTCTGAGAAAGTTGTTTCTGAAGACTTGTTTACCTCAATACATGTTGATGAATTTACTCTTGAAGTAAGAGATACAAAGAGAGGTGTTGAGGAATTGACAGCCGATATCCCTAATGTGAGTGAAGAAGCAACAGCTGATCTCGATGAGAACGGATTGATTCGAATTGGCGCAGAGGTAAAAGAAGGTGATATTTTAATTGGAAAGATTACCCCTAAAGGTGAATCAGATCCAACCCCTGAAGAAAAGTTACTGCGCGCCATCTTTGGTGACAAGGCAGGTGATGTAAAAGACGCTTCTTTGAAAGTTCCGCCTTCAACTAAAGGTGTTGTTGTAGACAAAAAATTGTTTGAAAGAGCGGTGAAAGATAGAAAGTCTAGAGCAGAAGAGAAAAACATTATTGCTCAACTGGATGAGGAGGAAAGAAAGGAACTTTCCGCATTGAAAGAATTATTGGTTGAGAAATTGTATTCAGTAGTCAACGGAAAGACTGCTCAAGGCATTACCAACTACTACAGTGAGATGATTATTCCGAAAGGGACCAAATTCACTCAACGCATTCTTCAAAAAATTGATGACTTTGCATTTATTGATTATAAAAATTGGACAACGTCGGATGATTTAAATCATACGATTAAAACGATGTTGCACAATCATAACATCAAAGCAAACGAGATCATTGGGAAATACAAGAGAAAGAAATATGCCTTAACTGTAGGTGATGAACTGCCAACAGGCATAATGAAACTGGCCAAGGTATACCTTGCTAAGAAAAGGAAATTGAAGGTTGGAGATAAAATGGCAGGTAGGCACGGTAACAAAGGTATTGTTGCTAAAATTGTTCGTCAAGAAGATATGCCTTTTTTGGAAGATGGAACTCCTGTAGATATCGTATTGAATCCTCTTGGTGTACCCTCTAGAATGAATTTAGGCCAAATCTATGAAACGGTTTTGGGCTGGGCAGGAGAAAAGTTAGGGGTGAAATTTGCGACACCGATTTTTGATGGTGCCACCATTGAGGAAATCAATTCTTATACAGAAAAAGCAGGAATACCTAAATCAGGAAGGACCTACCTCTATGATGGAGGAACAGGAGAACGTTTTGATCAGCCTGCAACGGTTGGAATCATATACATGTTGAAGCTTGGTCACATGGTTGAAGATAAAATGCATGCGCGTTCTATTGGCCCATACTCACTCATTACTCAGCAACCACTAGGTGGTAAAGCTCAGTTTGGAGGTCAGCGTTTTGGCGAAATGGAGGTGTGGGCACTTGAAGCCTTTGGTGCAGCGAACATCCTTCAGGAGATTCTAACCGTGAAGTCAGATGATGTCATTGGCAGGGCTAAAGCTTATGAAGCTATTGTCAAAGGGGAGAATATGCCAATTCCGGGTATCCCAGAATCATTCAACGTACTGTTGCATGAATTGAGAGGACTTGGATTGAACATTACATTGACAGAAAAACCAAAAGAGAGCCTTAATGTATAAGGTTTTTAATTAAGAAAAAGTTTAACAGTACAACACAATAAATATGGCTTTCAGAAGAGACAATAAAGAAGCGAGTGCTTTCTCTAAAATAACAATAAGCCTTGCTTCACCAGAGATGATTCTTGAAAAATCTCATGGAGAAGTATTGAAACCAGAAACAATTAATTACAGAACATACAAACCCGAAAGAGATGGGTTGTTCTGTGAACGAATTTTCGGTCCGGTAAAAGACTACGAATGCCATTGTGGCAAATACAAACGAATTCGATACAAGGGAATCGTTTGCGATCGATGTGGTGTTGAAGTGACAGAGAAAAAGGTCCGTCGTGAAAGAATGGGACACATTTCCCTTGTGGTTCCAGTGGCACATATATGGTATTTTAAGTCATTGCCTAATAAGATCGGATATCTGTTAGGCTTGCCAACGAAAAAGTTGGATACCATCATTTATTATGAACGTTATGTTGTTGTGCAAGCTGGTGAGGCAAAGAATGCGGAAGGAGAACCATTGCAATACCTAGAATTCCTTAACGAGGAGGAATATCTGGATGTATTGGACAGTTTGCCAAAAGAGAATGCTTATTTAGATGACACTGATCCCAACAAGTTTATTGCAAAAATGGGTGCAGAAGCACTTTATGAATTGCTTAAGAGGCTAAAATTGGATGAGTTATCTTATGAGTTGAGGCACAAGGCAAATACAGAAACTTCACAACAAAGAAAAAATGAGGCACTTAAACGCCTTCAAGTTGTTGAGGCATTCAGACAAGCAAATGATCATATTGAAAACAGACCTGAGTGGATGATTGTGAAAGTTGTTCCAATTATTCCACCTGAACTTCGACCATTGGTTCCCCTTGATGGTGGAAGGTTTGCAACATCAGATTTGAATGATTTGTACCGCAGAGTCATCATAAGAAACAACCGTTTGAAGAGATTGATGGAAATCAAAGCCCCTGAGGTGATTTTGAGGAATGAAAAAAGAATGTTGCAAGAGGCGGTTGATTCACTTTTTGACAACTCAAGAAAGTCATCAGCTGTAAAAACTGATTCCAACAGGGCTTTAAAGTCATTGAGCGACAGCTTAAAAGGGAAGTCTGGAAGATTCCGTCAAAACTTGTTGGGTAAAAGGGTAGATTATTCTGCACGTTCAGTAATTGTTGTTGGTCCTGACCTTAAATTGCATGAATGTGGATTGCCAAAAGACATGGCCGCAGAGTTGTACAAGCCTTTTATTATCAGAAAGTTGATAGAAAGAGGCATTGTTAAAACTGTGAAGTCTGCCAAGAAGATAGTTGATAAGAAAGAAGCAGTAATTTGGGATATCTTAGAGAATGTATTGAAAGGTCATCCTGTATTGCTTAACAGGGCTCCTACTCTGCACAGATTAGGTATACAGGCATTCCAGCCAAAGTTGATTGAAGGAAAGGCAATTAGATTACACCCATTAGTTTGTACTGCTTTTAACGCAGATTTTGACGGTGACCAGATGGCTGTCCACTTGCCGCTGGGCAATGCAGCTATCATGGAAGCACAATTGTTGATGTTAGCATCTCACAATATTTTGAATCCTGCAAATGGTTCTCCTATTACTGTACCTTCGCAAGACATGGTTCTTGGTCTTTATTACTTGACCAAAGAACGATTGACAGATGAGAACATTACCGTGAAAGGAGAAGGAAAAATTTTCTACTCTCCTGAGGAGGTGATTATTGCGAAAAACGAAGGTAAATTGGACATTCATGCACGGATCAAAGTAATGATTCATAAAGGTGGCAATTCCGAATTGATAGAAACTACGTGCGGTCGAGTAATATTTAATCAAGTTGTTCCCGAAGAGGTTCCATACATCAACGAACTGCTTACAAAGAAGTCGTTGAGGGATATTATTGGCAACATATTGAAAGTTGCAGGCATTGCCAAAACAGCAAATTTCTTAGATGAAATCAAAGAATTGGGCTACAATATGTCTTTTGCCGGAGGTCTGTCGTTTAATTTGGAAGATGTGATTATTCCTGATGCGAAGGAAGAGATGATGGACAAGGCCGCACAGCAGGTTCAAGAAGTTTGGGACAATTACAACATGGGATTCATTACGAACAATGAACGTTACAACCAAATCATTGACATTTGGACGCATACGAATACACGTTTGACCAATACTGTAATGACTCGTTTGAAAAATGATAATCAAGGATTCAATTCAGTTTATATGATGTTTGATTCCGGTGCAAGGGGATCTAAAGAGCAAATTCGTCAGTTGTCTGGTATGCGTGGTCTTATGGCGAAGCCTCAGAAATCAGGTTCAAAAGGGCAGGAAATTATTGAGAATCCAATTTTATCTAACTTTAAAGAAGGACTGTCTATTCTTGAATATTTCATATCGACTCACGGTGCAAGAAAAGGTCTTGCAGATACCGCACTCAAAACAGCAGATGCGGGTTACCTAACTAGACGACTTGTTGATGTTTCTCAAGATGTGATTATATCAGATGAGGATTGTGGAACGCTAAGGGGAGTAACCATTAGTGCTTTAATGAAGAATGATGAAGAAGTAGAATCCTTATACGACAGAATATTAGGACGTACAACAGTTCATGATATCTATCATCCACACACAGGTGAAATTATTATTTCTGCGGGGGAAGAAGTGACTGAGGATATTGCTTCAGCGATTGAGGAATCTCCTATTGATGAAGTAGAAATGAGGTCTGTGTTGTCATGTGAGATGAAGCGAGGAGTCTGTTCAAAATGTTATGGTAGAAGTTTAGCGACTGGCAGAATGGCTCAAAGAGGAGAGTCAGTTGGAGTAATTGCAGCACAATCCATTGGTGAGCCTGGTACACAGTTAACATTGCGTACATTCCACGTTGGTGGTACAGCCTCCAAGATTGCAGATGAATCAAGGGTAGAGGCGAAGTATGATGGAATATTAGAGATAGATGAATTGAGAACTGTGGATGGGGAAGACAGAGACGGAAATAAAGTAACCATTGTCGTGGGTCGTTCAGCAGAAGCGAGAATTCTAGATCCAAAGACTAAGATTGCTTTGATGACAAGCGTTATTCCTTATGGTTCTATATTGACCCAAAAGAATGGTGGTAAGGTAAAGAAAGGAGATCAGGTTTGTTACTGGGATCCTTACAATGCACTTATCATTGCAGAACTTCCAGGTACTGTAGCATTTGAGAACTTAATTGACGGTGTTACTTACAAGGAGGAATCAGATGAACAAACTGGCTTTACTGAAAAAGTAATTGTCGAGAACAGGGATAAGAAACTTATTCCTGAAATTAAGCTGATGAATGCAAAAAAGGAAGTGATAAAGACATATAACCTTCCTGTTGGTGCGCACATTGTTGTTAAAGAAGGAGATAAAATTGAAGCTGGTAAAACATTAGTAAAGATTCCACGTGTCTCTGGTAAATCTGGGGATATTACAGGTGGTCTTCCTAGGGTTACTGAATTGTTTGAGGCGAGAAATCCTTCCAATCCTGCGGTCGTATCTGAAATTGACGGAATAGTGTCCTTCGGGAAAATCAAAAGAGGAAACAGGGAAGTTATCGTTGAATCTCGCACTGGAGAGGTGAAGAAATACCTTATTAACCTATCAAAACACATTTTGGTTCAAGAGAATGATTTTGTAAGGGCTGGTACTGCACTTTCTGATGGTGCAATTACGCCCTCAGACATTCTAGCCATTAAAGGGCCTACACAAGTTCAAGAATATTTGGTGAACGAGGTTCAAGAAGTTTACCGTCTTCAAGGTGTAAAAATTAATGACAAACATTTTGAGGTAATTGTTCGTCAGATGATGCGCAAAGTTATCATTGAAGATCCAGGAGATACACGATTCTTAGAGAAACAAATTGTAAACAAAACAGACTTTGCTGCAGAAAATGATTGGATTTTTGGAAGAAAAATTATAGAAGACTCAGGTGATTCAGACATGATGAAACAAGGTCAAATTGTTTCTCCACGGAAACTTCGTGAGGAGAATTCTAAACTTAAACGTCAGGATAAGAAAATTGCTGTAGCTCGCGATGCAGTTCCTGCAACTTCAAATTCTGTGCTACAGGGTATTACAAGAGCCTCATTGCAAACAGATAGCTTTATATCTGCCGCATCATTCCAAGAAACAACAAAAGTATTGAATGAAGCTGCTGTTAATGGAAAGCAGGATGATTTAAAAGGCTTAAAGGAAAATGTGATCGTTGGTCATTTGATTCCTGCAGGAACAGGTCATCGTGGGTTTCAAAACTATGTTGTTGGTTCAAAAGCAGAACTTGAAGCTCTGCAGAATGTAGAAAATACTGTCGAGGAAATCCAAGAAGTTGAATCTGAAAGTTAAGCTATGAGTGATGAAAACAATCCACAATCAAGTGGAGATAAACTGAATATTGAATTGAATGAGGAGATTGCAGATGGGGAGTATTCAAACCTAGCAATTATTTCACATTCAAATTCTGAGTTTGTATTTGACTTTATTAAGGTGATGCCTGGTATGCCAAAGGCAAAAGTAAAATCAAGAATATTAATGACGCCTCAGCATGCAAAACGATTGATGAAGGCTTTGCAAGATAATTTGACAAAGTTTGAGTCACAATTTGGAGGTATTGAAGATGCAGGAAGTCCGAGCTTCCCAATGAATTTTGGTGGACCTCAGGGCGAGGCTTAGAACTTATCTTTTATGCAACAAAAAAGCCTGATTCATGCGAATCAGGCTTTTTGTTGTATGGATTTTAGATGATTTAACCGCCCAATTGTGCAGCTCCTTCAATTTGTCCTTCAGCATTTGCTTCTCCACCTTTTACATTAGCCCTTATGCGTAATATGGTAGTTTCTGGCTCCGTGTTTGCCGTGATGGTAACAGTTTTGGTTTGCTGATTTTTTTGTGTACCAGGACTGTATACAACTTCAATTTCGCCAGTTCCACCGGGAGGGATCGGCTCTCTTGGGTAACTTGGCACAGTGCAACCACAGCTGCCTTTAGCTTTTGAAATAATTAATGGATGTTCACCCGTATTGGTGAAAGAAAATACATGTGGGTTTCTTGTATTTTGTTCAATATTTCCAAAATCATGTTCCATTTCTGCAAATTCAATGCTAGTTTTTGGTCCAAGGTCTTCTTGAACTGCTGCAGCGTTATTTGCTTGATTTAAATCATTTTGAAAAGATGACTCTATTGTTTCAGTGCTATTTGGGGTATTAAGGTTTGTTCTCTCGTAAGAGACACTATCATCATCTGTCATTAAAATTACAGTATTCGCCACTGTTAGCACACCAATAGCGATAATTAGGATGTTTTTCACGTTGTCACTCATTGTTAATAGTTTTTAAATTCAGTTTGCAAATATAATTATTCGTATTCAAGATTGGCTTTTTCAAATTGATCACTATGCATAACTTTTAAGGCCTCAAGATAGGAATCATTTAATTGATTAATTAGCTGAAAATAGGAAGATACATCGTACAAATTTCTTGCAATTAATGCCAATATCTGTGTGTCAATCAGTTTTTTAGATTTGGTGTAATCCGACTGGTTTCTTTCAACTTTCTTTTTCTCAGCATAAGCAAAGAACTCTTCCATAAAATTATCATCTAAACTAAAATTAGCATTGAATTTTTCAAATGTAGGATACAGTTCGAGTAATTCTTCTCTCTCCGAATCCAAGTATGTTAAGGTGAACTCATTGTATATGCCTTTCCTGATTAGGTTTCGATTCAAATTCGAATTCATCGAGGTGTCCAATGGGATAAATATATCGGGCATTATACCACCACCACCATAAACGATGCGTTTTTTCGGGGTATAGAATTTTAAAGAATCTGGAAAATCGATACTATCTTTTACCATCAGTTCACCACTCTTAAAACGACGGTTGATTTCCCTGTAATATTTTTCTTTACCATCATTGTATGGACGCTGAATTGATCGTCCTGTAGGAGTAAAGTACTTAGCAGTAGTGATTCGCACTGCAGAACCGTCAGACAAAGGAAAGGATTTCTGCACCAAGCCTTTTCCGAATGAACGTCTTCCTATGATAAGGCCGCGGTCCCAGTCTTGTATTGCGCCGGAAACAATTTCACTTGCTGATGCGGACCCCTCGTCGATCAGCACAATCAATTTGCCCTTCTCAAATCCCTCTCCAGTTCTTGCTCTATATTCTCTTCTTCTTTGTTTGTCGCCCTCTGTGTAGACGATCAGCTTTCCTTCATCCAAAAATTCGTCGGCGAGATGAAAAGCAGTATTCAAATAGCCGCCTCCGTTTCCGCTTAAATCTAAAATCAAATTTTCTGCACCTTGCTTTCTTAGAGAATCTATTGCTTTTTCATATTCTTCCATGGTAGTACGTGCAAAGCGATTTACCTTAATGTATGCAACATCTGGTTCAGCCATGTATGCTGCATCAACACTATAGATAGGAATCTTGTCTCGGGTAATCTCGAAAGGGATTAGTTTTTTTTCTCCTCTACGAAAAATATCCACAGTAACTTTTGTGCCCTTCTTACCCCTTAATTTTTTGGTAACGTCACTGTTTTTTAACCCAATCCCTGCGACTAATTCTCCTTCTATATTGATGATTTTATCTCCTGAAAGAATCCCCAATTTTTCAGAGGGCCCACCAGATATAGGAGATACTACCAACAAGGTATCGTTTAGAATAT
>PAVT01000048.1 GCA_002713165.1 Verrucomicrobiota bacterium | reverse complement strand
ATCTTAGTCGAGAGACCTTCTCTCATCTCAATCACAGTTATGCTGTTCATTTCAAAGAACTATTCTTATTTTGTATCCTTGAACAGCGCAGGACACACCGCAGCAGGTAACAATGGGTATAAAACATAGGGCGGACAGTGCTTTCCGAAAGTTTTCGGCTCTTAGCAAGCTTGGTTTCGGACGGACAGGAAAGTGCTTCGAAATGCCCTACGTTTCATACCCGAGCCGTTTTGTGAAGGTGTATCAACATTCGAAATGAATTTTAAACCATAGATATGCACGTAAAGCAGAATTTTACACGCCCCATTTCAATGATTTTAATTCCGCGGTGCACATTTTGCTCCATGGATGTATCCTTTCGTAAATGCTTACAAACGTTTATTGTCGTTTATTTCAAATCTCTTCTTGATTAAAAAAACTTTGTGTTTTACATTCACAGCTATAAAGTATATAACTACAAATGGGATAAAGCAGATCCATAGATCTTTAACCCTACACCAATAGGATGATGAAAAAAGAATTCTTTGCTCAACGGAAAGTATTGCCATTCAATATGCATTTTGATAAGGGTACATAGCACATTGTACTTTATGGAGCAACTGCTGCAAGCCTTCTTATTGTTCTTAAATATATTCAATGGCAATTTTTGATTCTTGATAATTCTATAGATATATACATTGGCTTGATTTCGCTTTCATTTACCCTTTTAGGTGCATGGATCGCTTTTCAATTGATGCCCTCTAAAACTAAAATTGTCCATGTAGAAAAAGAAAAAACGAAGCCAGATGATATTGTGTTTAGCATCAATCAAGCCAGGTTAAATCAATTAAAGTTAAGTCCAAGGGAACATCAAATTTTGAGTCTATTGCTTAAAGGATATAGCAATGCTGAAATTGCTGAAGAATTGTTTCTTTCACTAAGCACTACAAAAACACACGTTTCCAACCTTTATTCTAAAATGCATGTAAAAAGTAGATTTCAGGTCATTGCGCTCGCCAAAAAAATGAACATCCTCTATTAATGGATGTGAAATTTTTGTGCATATTTTAAAATAGGTACCAAAGTATGAATGCAATCTTGCTTCAATCGTCTAGATTCGCTGCAGAATTTTAATCCTATTTGAATGAAAAAAATTATTCTACTATTCGGCGCAATCATCGGTGCAATCCTTAGCAGCAATTCAATTGTGCACATGAACATGATGCGCTCCAATCCTGATTACCAAGGAAACGATGTCCTGGGCTATGCCACCATGATCATTGTGTTTTCGCTCATCTACTTTGGTGTACGGAATTACAGAAATAAATTCCTCGAGGGAAAAATTGGCTTATGGAAAGCCTTTAAAAATAGGAGCACTTATCTGCTTTACTGCTTCTACTGTCTATGTAGTCATTGGCCTCTCCTATTACTATTTATTTGCTCCAGATTTTATTGACGTCTATGCTGAATACCTCATAAGAAATGCTGCGGCTGAGGATGTGGAAGCAGTTAAGACTCAAATGGCTAACTTTAAAGAAATGTATAGTAAGCCAATGGTGGCAACCCTAATCACTTATATGGAAGTCTTGCCTTTGGGCTTAGTAGTGGCTTTCATAAGCGCATTTATTGTTAAGAAAAATTAATTTAACATGAAGGAACATCAACGAATGCTTACCAGCAATGCCATGACTGTTCAACGAATTTCAGCCATATTGGAGCAAAACGGCATCCCCAGCATGATCAAAGACAACATTGAATCGGGAAGATTGGCCGGTTTTGGCACAGCACAAAATGATGTAGATCTATATGTAAATAGTGCGGATCTTGAACGCGCCAAGGCCATCATTGAAGATTATGAAGGCGATATTTCTACTTTTTAATTAGCCTTGCAACTCACACCCTTAACGTTCAATAGATGAAGTACCTAAAAACAATACTACTTTGTAGCATAATGGCGATGACCTTCTTGGCCTGCAATGTCAACCCCAACAAAGAAGAAAGAATACAAACATTGGAAAATCAAATAAAGGTGGCCAATGAACGTATGCATGACATGGAAGAAAAGATAGCAGTTTTAGAAAAGGAATTGAACGCTTTAGATGAAAAGCTGGTGGAATTGAAAAACACTGATCAATAAAGCAAGGTATTCTTCACCCTATTTAAATTTCCGAACAAGCTCGTAAAGCAACCACACCCAAGGGGCACCGTGCATAATCAGATCAAAGACATCCATGGCTTGCATGCCTTCGCCACCACCTAACAACCATTTGAGTTTGCCCCATAAATGGGGTTCAGGAAAAAAGGGTGCCAAGCCAATGGTGCATGATAACAAGAGGGCAAGCATCCATCTTGGAGTCGATTTTCTTTCTTCTGAATGCTTTGTCCTAATCATGCTAGAGGCTGTTTATTCAATGTACCAAATTAGTAAATACATTATATTCGGCCTTAATGCAACCGCAAAAAATCAACATCCCTTATGTGGGGTACAGCTTGATGGCAGTGCTCTTCACCTGGTTACTCCACGAATTTTCCCATTGGGTCACAAGCGAGGGCCTGGGCTATGCTACCGTCTTCAGGATGAATGCCGTGTATGCAGAGAAAGGCCAACATCCTACAGAATTGCACAAGGTCTTGATTTCTGCTTCAGGACCCTTAATCACCCTACTTCAAGCGTTTGTGGTCTTCCTTTGGCTAAAGTTTAGAGGGTGGAAAGCATTCGTCTACCCCCTTCTTCTTACCCCATTTTATATGCGATGTATGGCGGGATTTATGAATGTGTTTAAAGCCAATGATGAAGGAAGAATAGGTGAATTCTTGGGCATTGGTTTGTATACACTTTCTATCTTGGTCTGTATATTGCTCTTTGGGTGGGTCTTTTCCGTCTCAAAACAATATTCAATACAATGGAAGTTCAATGGAATCACATTGTTGTGGATCGTCGTATTTAGTTCTGTGTTGATTCTATTGGATCAATTTCTAAAAATTCGCCTGCTATAACCACTAAGGTTTTAACTCATTCCTACCTTCATTTTGCCTCCATGAATCTTTATGCAACTAAGTTGCAATAATGCAAATATTTCTATATTTGCAACTCAATTGCAATAAGATGAAGCCCACGGCCTATTTATTTCTTTTCCTGCTTTTTTGCGTGCACGCATTGCAGGCGCAAAAGGACAGTTGCAATTTTACCATCAGTGGTCAAATCTTGGATGTAGAAACAAAAGCACCCATTCCTTTTGCCTCCATTAAGGTAAGTGAAGAAAACAAATTCACCACTACCAATGAGGAAGGAGAATTTATCTTGGAGGGCTTGTGCTCCGAGGAAAGCACCTTGGTGCTCTCTTGTATGGGATATACCGATTCAGTCAGCCATCACCATCATGAACACGGACGCTCGCAGCACTTTTACTTGACGCAGAAAGTGCAAAAGCTAGCAACAGTGTTGATTCAAGCAGAAAGAACCAAATCTACAGGCAGCAAAAGCATGGCACAAAACACCATTGGCAAAGCCGACCTTCGAAAGAACCCCACTCAGTCTTTGGCTGCGGCCATTGCACAGGTGGAGGGTGCATCTTTTGTCTCTACCGGATCAAATGTGCAATTGCCCATCATTCACGGTTTGTATGGCAACCGCATTTTGGTGGTCAACAACGGCTTAAAACACAGTTTTCAAAATTGGAGCAAAGACCATGCACCAGAGATCGATGTGTCTGCTGCCCATTCAGTGACCGTATTGAAAGGTGCTGCAGGCGTGCGTTTTGACCCCGAAGCTTTGGGTGGCGCCATCGTCGTAGAATCTATCCCCCTCTATTTAAACCGTCCGTTTTATGCAAATGTGGGCACAGGCTTTCAAAGCAATGGAAGAGGATACAATTCCAATGCAAAAGCTGGGCAAGGCTTTAAAAAATGGAGCTATTTCTTAAATGGCAGTTATACCAAAATTGGCGATCGCCAAAGCCCTGATTATATCCTGACCAATTCAGGCAAAGAAGAACAATCCTTTGGTTTCGGCAGCATGTACCACCACAACAACATCGACCTTAAATTCAATTACAGTTATGTGGACCAAAATTTGGCCCTATTGCGATCTTCTGTCGCGGAAAGTGGCAACTCCTTTATTAGAGCCATCAATTCAGATGAACCAATCATCATTCGGCCGTTCTCCTACAACATCAATCCTCCCAATCAACTCACCCAACACCATTTTGGAAAAATCGAAATGAGTTGGTACTATTCAGAACATGCCAAGCTAACCTTTCGCGCAGGTCAACAGTTCAATCAGCGGCAAGAGTTTGATGTACGTCGGAATTCCGAAAAGCCCATCATTGATTTGGACCTCAGCACCGCAGACTATCAGTTGGAATGGAAACACGATGAATGGTTTGGCTTAGATGGAATGCTAGGATTGCACTATTTCAGTCAACAAAACAGAAATAACCCTGGAACAGGGACCACTGCTTTGATCCCTAACTACAACAACAACAGATTGAGTGCCTTTCTGATAGAAGGCAAATCGTTTGACAAGCATAGCATTGAGTTTGGCCTACGTTTGGACCTTGAAAGCTTTGACATTGCAGGCAGAGAAACGTCACAGGCCTTGTTCAGGGACCAATATTCCTTTCGGAATTTGACCGCATCCATTGGCTATATCAAAGAAATTAATGCACAAACACTTTTTCGCACCAATGTAGGCACCGCTTGGAGAATACCCAATATGGCAGAGCTTTACAGTTTTGGCCAAAGAGGGTTTAAATCGTCTTTTGGTTTGCTGCGCTATTACACCAATGATGCTGGAATGTTGCGTACCAACCGTGTATTGGACGTACAGGAGAGTGATGTAGATGTGGAGAAAGGATATAAATGGATCAATGAATTGGAAATCAATCAAGGCAAAGACCGACACTCAATCACAGTGTATACGCACTACATCCAACAGTACATTTTCGAACGCCCTTTGGCCGTCTTGGGCACGATTAGAGGCCCAATGCCCGCTTTTATCTTTGACCAAGCCGATGCAGTTTTTGTGGGTGCTGATTACAGTTGGCAACGTAGTTGGTCAGAAAAGATAGAAGGCACCTTTGGGCTCAGCTATGTATGGTCACGCAACATCAGCAAGGATGAAGTACTTATCGACCAACCCCCTGCTCAACTAAATTACCAACTGCAATGGAAGTTGGATCCTTTTTGGAAGATGACTGGGAGCAGTTTGAGTTTTCGACCACTGTATGTGTTTAAGCAGTATCAAGCCCCTCGAGGATTGTCGCCCGAACAAATTATCAATGGCAGTGAAGTGATCACGGTGGATTCAGAAATATTTGATTTTTACACAGCTCCAAAAGGATACTTCTTATTCCATCTCGCATGGAATTTTGAATGGCATCAACTCAGTGGCAGCATAGGGGTGGAGAATTTATTCAATCAACGATACCGAGATTACTTGAACGAGATGAGTTATTTCGCCGATGAATTGGGCAGGAACCTACTGCTGTCCTTAAACTATTCATTCAAAGCGCAGCAAAAACACTAATGCTTTTAACATCCATATTGACGACATACACATTAATTCAATTTTTATTTAACCATTCAATCCATGATGAACACTTTTGACACATTAAGAAGGTACAGCGGATTTATGCTGCTATCTATGACCATTGGCTTTACAAGCTGCAATGATAACAATGATAATGTAACACCCGCTCCAGCACCTCCTGCGGAAAATGAAGGAGAAGTCATTACAGACCTAAAACTCATTTTTACCAATACCTCCAACAGCAACGATTCTGTGATTGCAAAAGCACAAGATCCTGATGGCGAAGGTGTATTGGAATTGATGGTCTTGGACAGCATCAATTTGGACGTCAACAAAACCTATGCATTGAGCCTTGAAATCATGAACAACTTAGAAAGTCCAGGTAAAGACCTTGGAAAAGAAATCGCAGAAGAAGATGATGAACATCAATTTTTTTTTGGTTTCAGCACCAATGCTTTCAAGAGTCCTACAGGTAATGGCAACATTGACAATGGCACAGATCCAGTGAACTACAACGATGAAGATTCAGACGTTCAAGACGGTTCAGGCAATCCAGTTGGCTTGATGACCACTTGGACCACTGCTTCAAGCACATTGAGCAATGGAACATTTAACCTAAGATTGCAGCATCAGCCAGACGGCATTAAGTCGGCAACATCTTCGGCAACAGATGGTGACACTGATATTGACATCAACTTTGTGCTCAACATCAACTAAAAGAATCAAGTATAAAGAGTAAAAGACCTATCCTGTTGGAAAGGTTTTTTTTGTTGTACAGTTTTTTTTGATGTAATCAGGCTAGTTCAAGCAGCTTTCGCACTGACCCAAGAGCAAAATTTGGGCACGTTCAATCTTATGTTCTTTAATGGAGGGTATGTGTACATTCACACTCAAGCATTCTACCTTGCCACATGCATTGCACTGAAAATGTGGATGCACATCGATGTGATGGTTGGCAGAACAATCTTGGCATTTTGCATACCATTTCAAGCCATCCTTCCCACTGAAAGAATGCAATTTCCCTTCACTTTCCATACGGTCCAAAATTCGATACACAGTAGTTTTGTTCATCTCTTCTTTAAGTTCCTTGACCAAGTCTACCACAGAAAGTGCATCCTTACTTGCTTCAAATTGCCTCCACAGTTTTTTTACTGAGGCGGTTTGTCGTTGTATTGCCATGCAACAAAATTACTGCAACTCAATTGCATTAACAAGAACAATTTTTTCTTCAGCCGAAAAATTTGAGTAAAATGTCACTCCTGTAGATTTGTATTTATTGAGGCATCGAGAAGTATATTTAAGGCATGAAAAAAAACATCTACCCTGCCCTTGGCATTCTCCTGGCCGGCGGAAGTATGCTATTGATGAATGAGTATACCGAACTCACCATTTTCAATGATTATCCACTGTTGTGGATCATTGGAGGAATGTTCTTCGGCATGTGGATCGGCCGTTTGATTCAAAAAAAAAGTTAAATTAATGGACATCAAAAAATTAAATGTTCACAAACTCGCCTTCGTTGAGATTGTCAGCAATTTCACCCATACTCTTTTCTTGAAATTCCTTTCTCATTTTTTTCCTAAAGGACTCAACTAATGGATGGATTGAACATGGACTGGATTTATTACATTCTTCTTTCCCAAGAAAGCATTCATTGTACCATTCCTCACCATCAATGCCTACTATAACATCCCACAAACTTTTTTCCCGATTCTTGTCATTGAGGAAAAACCCCCCAGAAGGGCCTTTTGTAGAAGAGATGAGCTTCATCCGACTTAATTGTTGCAATTGTTTGGCTAAAAATGGCAAGGGCATATCGAGTACTTCTGCAATTTTCTTTGCACCAACTTTTTTATTAATACTGCTGTTTATCGCTAAATAAAGGCTTGCGCGTACAGCATATTTGGCAGCCCTAGTCAACATAAGTATATTTTTTTTAGAAATCTTTTCTTTTTGCACGAATAACTATTCTTCGTACTGGAACAATTATCCAGATGAAAAGTACTCCCAATGAAGTAAATAGACCAACATTTGTTCCAAAATATTGTTTAAAGACTGCACCAGTATATCCCATGAGCACGGATATATCTAATTTTAACAGTATAAGCGTTCTTGATAGATCTATAGGATTGAGCATTGAACCAATTAATGAGAACTTATCCAATGGATAATCCTCAAACATGACCAATGACATCAAGAATAAACCATCGTAAATCACGGCCATGAACAACCACAACAATACTGCATAGCCAAATCCTTTTATCTTGTTTTCATTATCGATCGATATGTTAAATGCCAAGGCCACAAAAATGAAGGTTAAAAAAACACCCGTGAGCAGCAAGAGTGAAAAATCCCAAATAGCGGCAGAATTGAATAAACCATAGATTACAAAGGGAATCCCAATGCCGAGTAATAGACTCAGAGATAGCGAAATGGCGATACCCAAATATTGGCCCAAAAAAATTGATTTTCGCTTGATGGGTTGCGCCAATAGGAGTTCTGTGAATTCTCTAGAATTGTAATAATACATGACGCCGAAGATGGTGCCGATTAGTGGTACCAGTATTATGATCACATTCATCAATGTTATGACCGCTTTGGATAAATCATGATTTAAGAAAAGTAATACCAATGCAAGAATAAAGTAAAACAAGAAGTAGATGTAACTCCATCTACTCCTAGCCAAATCGTAAAAACTATACTTTAATATTTTAAACATGACTTTTCTCTAATAAAACGGCGATCGCGTGTTCTAAGTCTTTTTGTTGAGTGTCCTGTTTCAATTTTTGAATCAGACCCTTAAAATGTATTTTCCCCTCTAAAAGGAAAACAATCTCATCGGTCATTTCCTCTACAAAACTCATAATGTGGGAAGTGATAAGTATTGTTTTACCTGCTTCCTTCTTTTCTAGAATCAGTTTTTTTAATTGAATTAGCGCTATTGGATCTAAACCAGTGGTTGGTTCATCTAAAATCAAAATAGGACTATCATACATAAACGTCAAGAGAATATTTACTTTTTGCTTTGTCCCCCCAGACAAATTCCCCAATTTTTTATCCAAGAATGGATATAAATTGAAGCGATCAATCAAATTTTCTTCTTCATCTGTTTCGCCGCGTAAGTCTTTGATCATTGCAATCAACTCCCGTACTTTTAAGTTGTGAGGAAAGTTTGCAATTTGCGGCAAATAGTCGAGATTGTACCTATAGTTTGAAGATTTCCTAATGTTGATATTTGCCACCATAATTTCTCCATCATCTGGAATGACCATTCCTAAAATGGCCTTTATCAAGGTTGTTTTTCCAGAACCATTTGGACCCAAAATGGCAAATATTCCAGCTTTTTCAATAAGTAGATCAAGATCAAATAAGACTACATTCTTGTTGAATTTTTTACTTAAGCTGTTTATTTCAATCATAACACATTCATTAAAGGATGCTTGTCTACTAATTCATCGGGTGTGAATACTGGTGAAACTTTTTCAGAAAAATCTATGATATCAATAAATAGACTACGCATCAAGACAATGGCTTCGGGTGTACGATTGACAATATAAGAGAATAGTTTAACGGGTCTGTATGGAACATCTCCAACACCATCTTTGTCCAAATCATAACCGCTGTAATTGCTCCAATAATTCCCTTCAAATAAATTGTCATTGATTCTGCTATTGTAAGAAACATCAAAGGAATTGTTCAGAAACGAATTGCCTTTAAATAAATTAGTGTAACAAGCGCCACGCACCTTGATGGCCCAGCCATTGCTCTTAAATTCATTGTTTAAGTAATTGACTCTATTTGCTCCTTCAACGCTAATTGCAATGGTGTTGCTTTCAAATAGGTTATGTTCTATTTCCAAATCGTTGATCTCTTTCAACAACAAGCCAAAGGAGGCAGTACCCCAATTGTCTCTAAATTGATTGTTATACATACTTATGTGTTTGGAAAACATTACGGCCACACCAGCACCATTATTTTCGAACACATTGTCATTGTAAACATCATTGTTGGAGAACATAAAGTGCAAGCCGTACCTTAAATTGTCTCGACTAATGTTTCCTACAACTGTAATGCTGTCAGCAAACTCAAGATATATTCCGTCACGCACATTCTGAACTGTATTCTTTGAAATAGAAATTTTCTTCGAATACCATAGGTGAATCCCATTGCCCGAATTGTACTCATCTTGTGCATCTCCAATTATTTTATTGTGGTAAATCTTTCCTTCTTGAGATTTTTCTATAAATATGCCAAAGAAGAGTTTTTCTAGGACCACATTTTGTATCACAAAATGGCTGCTTTTTACAACGCGAATTGCTGCATGATCTGAGGTATAACTTGTTCCTACGTTTACGATGAATACACCATCAATGGTAACACTGTCGGATACTATTCTAATAATTTCTCCTCTATCTTCCCCATCAATCGTTGGAAAATCTTCTCCAATGATCACCAAGGGTTTATCCACCAAAATATTGGACTCCTTGTAGATGCCCTTTTGAATAAAAATGGTGTCGCCAGCAGAAGCTTGATCAATGGCTTCTTGAATGCTCTTGATAGGACATTTCTCACATACCCCTGTCCCATTTGCAACCAATAATGAAAGAGACAGAGGTAATGTGAGCAATAATGAGAATATTTTTAGATGCATTTAGCTTCCCTAATTAAGTGTTATCAAAACAAAATTCGCACACATATAATTTTTCATCCTTTTTCCTGACTAGTTTACATCAAATAGGGTACAAATCAAGGCCTCTATACTTTCTAATTAGCATTTATATGGTTTTTTATTTCTTTCCAATTGTAAATTTTTCCTCCTTTCTGTCGTTTTGTTGCTGCTGCTACTTGTTGTGATTCAAATGCGGTCAAGTAGGCACCCATCGGGCTTGGAATTTCTTCACTAATCAAGAAGGTTGCATTTTCTATTGGTATCAATGCTTCTGATGACTCAAAATAATTCGTAAGAAATTGGTAACCATCGGTTTCCACCAAATCGTTGCTAAAGCGCATCAAACATTCAGCAGAATCAAATTTGAAGATCTTGCCCTTATCTGTAACTACCTCAGCACCATGTATTTTATCAACGATAGTCATTTGACAATAGTGACAAGCATCGTTGCCATAGTCGATGGGTTGCGGTTGCTTGCTGCAAGAACAAAGCAGTATGCCGAAAAAGAGGAAGAATCCCGATTGGATGTTTTGCACCTTCATATTTTATTGCGCTTTATTTCTAGATGATTTTCTACCCAACCAAAATGCAACTAAGGTGCACATCATCCCCAACCACAACAATATACCTCCAACTTTAGGATAGGAGTAAGCATCAAAGTTGAGTAGTTTCTTATGTCCAAATAAAGGAGGATTGTATTGCATTGGAGAACCATCAGGGTTGACCAATTTCATGATGGCGTTGGGATCTAAATCAGTTCCATAATCAACCAACCATTGACTAAAATCATAGATGCCTAGCACACCAAACAAACTCATTAGAAGGAACCAAAATAAAAACCAATTTGGTGAAGCATTCCTAAATATAGCTACCAGACCAATGATGATACCTAATAATGACATAGCGATGGTGACCATTGGAAATACGGTAAATTCCCACATGTCTTCAGGCTTCGGTAAGGTTTTCATACCAATGTAGTGGTTTAACCCATCTATATTTTGAAGATCGAACTCACTTTGTCCTTTCAATCCATTAATGTAAATATCAATGCCAAGTGGCTCAGGATATTGAGGAGCTCCCAATTGAATGTTCCACATCGGAAATGCAAACAATCCTAAAATCAGAGCAGCACCGATTATCATTAATATGCTTGCCTTCTTCATGCTTATTATTTTGAGGATAGCAAGGATGAAACAGCAAATTAATGCTGTTTCATTTCCTTGTATTTTATTGGATTATTCTCCCAGAGACCAACTTAATTCTAAATTAGAATCGGCAGGAGAAACGCGCACATAACCTTGCATTTCTTGGTGCAATGCTGAGCAGAAGTCAGTGCAATAGAATGGCCATACACCAACTCTTTTAGGTTCCCAAAGAGATGTTTTCGTTTGACCAGGCATGACCAATATCTCAGATGTACCCTGACCAATGATTGAAAATCCGTGAGGTACATCAAAATCTTGTTCATGATTTGTGATGTGGAAATACACTTTGTCACCCACTTTAATCCCTTCAATATTGTCAGGTGTAAAGTGACTACGAATGGTGGACATATAAATGTGTACTTCATTGCCGTCTCTTTCTACTCGAGCATCCGAAGGATTACTGATGGCATAAGGATGTTTGTTTTCATCCAATCGATAAATCTTTTTGGAATTGTTCACCAACAAATCAGCATCACAACCTGCAGCATAATGCGGCTCCCCATGTGTTGGGAAATCATACAACAATTGCATCTTTTCACCAGAAATATCATAAACCTGTGCAGAGTGTTCCATTTCAGGTCCAGTTGGAAGGTAACGATCTTTGGTGATTTTGTTCATCGCCACCAAATACTTTCCATGAGGTTTTCTTGAGTTTCCACCAGGAATCATTAAGTGACCAACTGAGTAGTACGTAGGTTGTCTATCTACAACTTCCCAACTTCCCAATTCCCATTTGACAACTTCAGAAGAAATAAAGAATGTAGTGTAGGCATTTCCTTTCCCGTCAAATTCAGTATGCAATGGTCCTAAGCCTCCACTTTTTACAACTCCTGCCATTACCTCTTCGAATTTCAAGATTGGAATCCCATAAGCCTCTCCATCAAATTGTTCACCATCAATGGCGGCCAACATCTTGTCAAAAGAGTGAACCGTAATATCCGCAGACAATTTTCCACTACCAATAATGTATTGTCCAGTTGGATCTACATCACAGCCATGAGGTGATTTTGGTGTAGGCAATAAATAAATCGCGCCTGGAACTTCACTCGGATCAACTGTCAATACATCTTCCATCATATCAGAAGTAGCAGTATGGGTTGATTCGTCATACACATTATGAGCATATTGAGCAGGCATCATTGTTCCTCCACCGTTGTTGACAAACTCTTCTATTTTTTGCCAGTTAACTGCAGCAATAAAATCTTTGTCATTTTGAGAAGCATTCACCTCGAGAAGTGAACTTGCTTCTTCAGTATTGTAGGTAGAAAAGAAGAACCAACCATGCGATTTGTCTCTTCCAGGACGAGATAAATCATAGTTAAATCCGGGCATTAGTAATTGAAACTTAATGTCCATGTGACCATGCTCAGGCTCTACATCTATGAATGTCAAGGCTCCTTTAAAATTGCTCTTGTACTCATTAATTGGCATGTCCCGCTGTGGAACAGGCACAGAGAATCGAGTTCCAGCAACTACGTACTCTGTATTTTCTGTAATAAAGGATGAACTGTGATTACCTGCACTGTTTGGAATCTCAATGATCTCTTCCGTTTCAAATGTGCTTAAACTAATTCTAGCAATCCTTGGAGTGTTGTTTCCGTTAACAAAAATCCATCTGCCATCTAGTTCGCCATTGGTTTGTGAGATATCGGGGTGGTGCAAATCATCCCAAGGTATAAAACCAAAAGATGTATTTAACATGGGTTTAGTTTCTTCAGAATAACCATAGCCAGATGTCGGAAACTGTGAGAATACAGGAATTTCTTTAAACATCCTTCCTGATGGTAATCCATATACTGTTAAGTTTCCGCTGTAGCCACCAGACAAGAATGCGTATTGTTCGTCACGTTCACCTGGAGCGATGTATACTTTTTCAGCGATGTTGCTATTCAAAGCTCCTTTGCTTGAATTGGCATCTGAATTTCCTTGATTTCCGCAAGCTCCTATCATAAGGGATACACATACTGCGGCACCTATTTTAAAATTTTTCATTCTATTTATTTTTCGTTCTTTAATACTCTATTCACTTGGGGGTAACATGACAGCGTCAACAACATGTATGATACCATTACTTGCTTTTACACTTGCAATTATTTTAGCACCACCAACATATACGTCTTCACCCTTTACTTCTACTGGTACACTTTGATCATTTGCTTGACCTAACTTTTTAAACTTCTTGATCAAGTCTACACTGTAGTTTCCAGGTGTAACATGAAACTTTAAAATATTGGCCAAATCACCCTTATTCTCTGGCTTTAGTAAAGTTTCAACTGTACCTTCAGGAAGTTTATCAAACGCAGCATTCACAGGTGCGAATACCATTAAAGGTCCTGCATTTACAAGTGCATTTTCAAGATCAGCGGCCTGTACGGCAGCAACTAAGGTTGAATGATCCTCCGATTTTACAGCGATTTGTAAAATGTTGGGATTTGACACATCATCTTCAACAAAAGCTTGCCCTGTAGTTTTGTCTAGTTCGGTACTACTCTCTTCAGTACTTCCTTGTGGCGTACTAGGAGCATTGCATGCATTTGTGATCAGTAAGCCTATAGCTACAAATGCTGTTGTTATTAGTCGTTTCATAAATTGTGGTATTTGGGTTAACTATTAAATTCTAATTATTCAAGTGTTCGGAAATATTCTAAAATATCCCTTGCTTGTTCTTCAGTAAGATTTTGATTGGCCATAGCGGCTCCATTAAATTCTACCAATAAATCTTTTGCACATCTGTCTTGTTCCACCATTAGTTGAGGATCCAAAATCATGTTCATTATCCATTCCGGACTTCTTCTTGTCATAATTCCTTTGGGTGAAGGACCGATAAACCGTTTGTCAACTTTATGACATGCTGAACAATTGGTTTTAAATAACTCCATCCCTCTCTGTACCATCTCTTCATCTATCACCTCATCTAAAGGTAAATTCTTAATTGGGCCAACACCTTTACTGTCAAGTGTAATTCGTTCTGAAGCAGGGATTTTAGATTCTTCTTCAATTTTTTTGGCCATTTCTGCCTTTCTCTCTAAACGTGCTTCTTCTTGCGCGCTGTTGCCACAAGCACTCCAAGTAGTTACTGAGATGATCATGGCTGCAAATAGTAGTTTTTTCATGGTGCATTGCTTTATTTAATCGCCAAAAATAAAATGTGAATATCCCTTAAAATATGATATACGTCATGTATTCAATATTTTCCGACCTTTTTATCTTTTTTATTGCTTATTTCGCTGTTTTTATGAATTTTATAATTATTGATATTCCCAATTATTCAAGCTAATATTTGACATGCTTCGATTTCGTGATTTAAGGTTTTACCGAAATCTTTAAACAATTTCTTCAGTGAAAACATAATATCGTAATATTGCAATATACAAATGAAAGTATGGGTTTGACCAAAACAACAATGTTCACTGATCGTGTGAATGGAATCGCCAACATTGCGAAAGCCATCGCCCATCCTGCCAGGATAGCGATACTTCAGCACATGTTCAATGAAAAGACCTGTATCTGTGGAGAATTGGTCGAAGAAATTGGCTTGGCGCAAGCCACCATTTCTCAACACTTAAAAGAATTGAAAACTGCAGGATTGATCAAAGGCAACATTGAGGGTACAAGCGTCTGCTATTGCATCGATGAGGACAATTGGACAAAGATGAGAGACAGCCTACAAGTGTTTTTTGATCAAACCTTGCCTACCAACAACTGCTGTTAGCTAAAAACGAAAAATTATGACACTATCTGAAGTAAAGTCTGCTTTATCACAACTCCAACAAATAAGCTTTCAATTGCCGAATGGCGATTTTATTCCAGTACATTTTCACCTGACAGAAGTGGGTAAAGTCAGCAAGCATTTTATCGATTGCGGTGGAAAGGTACGCCAAGAAGAAAGGGCGAATTTTCAGTTGTGGAGTGCCAATGACCTCGATCATCGCTTGAGTGCTGAAAAAATGAAAAACATCATTGATTTGTCTGAAAAAGTATTGAAATTGGGCGATCTGGAAATTGAAGTGGAGTACCAAGCAGATACCATTGGCAAATTTGGACTAGAATTTAATGGAACTAATTTTCTACTGACGAAAACGCAAACGGATTGTCTCGCCAAAGATAAGTGCGGCATTCCTACAGCAAAACCCAGAGTAAAATTGGCCGACTTGAACAAACACACCGCCTGCGCTCCGAACAGTGGCTGCTGTTAAACAATAAAAGAAGCGTAAATGAAACTGTTCAAAAACATCAGAGCATACATTGAGACGATCGCGAGCATTGAACCTTCAAGGGAACGTAAAGATCTGCTTGCCCCATTGATTGAGTATGTACTTTCAAAGCAAGTACAACAATTGCCCATAAGGCTGCATTTTATTTGCACCCATAATTCTCGAAGAAGTCATCTCTCTCAAGTGTGGGGACAAACATTTGCGTACTTTTTTGGACTCGACAATGTCGTATGTACATCTGCTGGAACAGAGGCTACTGCACTCTATCCATTGGTGGCTGAGATACTTCAGGAAGTGGGGTTTGAGCTAAAGACAGTGAAAAAAGGGAACAATCCTCTGTATCTGCTGGACTATTCAGTTGAAGCAGCACCCTTACAACTATTTTCTAAAGATTTGGGCCATGAGAGCAATCCTTTAGATGATTTTGCCGCAATAATGAGCTGCAATCATGCTGATGAAAATTGTCCCATTTTGCCAGGAGCAGAACAACGCATTTCGCTTACTTATGAAGATCCTAAAAATTTTGACAATCATCCACTGCAGTTGGAAAAATACAACACAACTATGCTTCAAATTGCTTCAGAGCTGTATTTTGTTTTCCTCCAAATCAGCAATAAGATCAAGGCATGAAAAAATTAAATTTCATTGACAAGAACCTTACCCTATGGATCTTCTTGGCCATGTTGTTTGGTGTGGGTATAGGGTATTTATTCCCCGACAGTTCAGACTTCATCCATTCGTTTTCTTACGGCAGCACCAATGTGCCCATTGCCATTGGCCTTGTACTGATGATGTATCCCCCTTTAGCGAAGGTAGATTATAGCCTTCTCCCCACTGTATTTAAAAACGTCAAAATACTTGGCCTCTCGCTACTGCTCAATTGGATCATTGGTCCCTTGTTGATGTTCGTGCTTGCCATTACCTTTTTAAGGGATCATCCAGAATACATGGTGGGACTTATTTTGATTGGTTTAGCTCGATGCATCGCCATGGTACTTGTATGGAATGATTTGGCAGACGGCAGTAGAGAGTATGGTGCCGGTTTGGTAGCCATCAACAGCATCTTTCAAGTCTTTGCTTACAGTTTTTATGCGTGGCTCTTTATTACAGTGCTACCCCCTCTATTTGGTTTCGAGGGTGCCATCGTAAACATACCGATCAGCACCATTGCAGAAAGTGTGGCCGTTTACCTGGGCATACCTTTTTTGTTGGGCATTCTAAGTCGATGGATACTGGTCAAACTCAAAGGCGCAGATTGGTACACACATAAGTTTATCCCAAACGTCTCACCGCTTACCCTCATTGCATTGCTGTTTACCATTGTGGTGATGTTCTCCCTCAAAGGAGAATTGATTGTAGAATTACCTATGGATGTGCTGCTTATCTCCATTCCTCTGCTCTTGTATTTTACAATCATGTTCATCATTGGTTTCTTCATAAGCAAAGTTGCTGGAGCGTCTTACGATAAAACAGCTTCTGTAGCCTTTACTGCAGCTGGAAATAATTTTGAATTGGCGATTGCTGTTGCCATTGCCGTTTTTGGCATTCATTCAGGGCAAGCTTTTGCGGGTGTCATCGGACCGTTGGTGGAAGTTCCTGCCTTGATTCTTTTGGTGAAGGTCTCCATGAACCTACGCAAGAAGTATTTCACCACAGCAAGCGATTGAGGCGACTCACCAACAACTGATTCAAACAATATTCGCTAACTTAACCTCAGAATAGTTGAAAGATTGAACTGCCTGATCGTTCAGAAAAAGCATTCAATTTACCTTTAAATCATTTCATGCGATTATTGGAAATCATCTTATCGGAGAACGAATTACAGGCCGTAGAGCAACTACTTGAGGAGAGCAAAATCATTGAGCATTGGACGTATACCACAAAGGAGTATCAAGTGATAAAAATTTTGATTCAAGGAGAAGAAGCAAAAGAATTCTTGAGCGCATTGGAGAAAATCCCCATTCATCGGCTTTTGATCTACCCTATTGAGGGGACACTGCCTGAGGTGAGTGCTCCTATAAAAGAAAAAGAGGAAAAACTGAAAATTGGCAAATTTGTCGTTTTGAGCAAAGAAGAGCTCTTCAATGACATCGATGCGCCCATCAACCTCTCAACAAACTACCTATTGATGGTAGTGCTCTCAGCCTTTGTAGCAGGAATTGGCATTTTAAAGAACAACATGGCCATCATCATTGGAGCCATGGTGATTGCCCCCTTTTTAGGCCCCAATATGTCCTTGGCGTTTGGCACCACATTGGGTGATTTACGCATCATTAAAAAATCCATACTGACAGGTATTGTCGCTACAGTGATAGCATTGATCATCTCTATGGTTTGGGGATATACTGCAGAAGATGTCATCAAGATTGCCCAAGATCCTGCAATAGAATACCAAGATTTGTTTTTGGCATTGATCTGTGGTTTTGCCGGTGTGCTCTCTGTCATTAGCGGACAAGGCACAACGCTCGTCGGGGTAATGGTGGCCGCAGCTCTGCTCCCGCCCCTAATGCGTGCTGGCTTGTTGTTGGGAGCAAATCAATTCAGTGCTGCAGTCAATTCCTTTCTAATTTTTGGTGCCAACATCATCTGCTTGAACATTGCCGGCATCATCACTTTTTACTTTTCAGGAATTCGCCCAGGGAGCTGGTGGGACAAGGAGAAGGCTAAAAAGAAAACTCAAAATGCCTTTTTTGCATGGATGATTGCACTCCTTGTTTTGATGCTTACCATCTTTCTGATCAAGAAATTTTAATTTGGATTAACTTTATTTAATGGTCCGTCATCTCACAGTCATCGGTTTTGGAAACATAGGCAAGCAAATTGCCAGTCAGTTGTTGCACTCCGCTTCTGCTCCACTCTCTTTGAACGTGGTGGATCCTGATCCCAGCATCGAGGGTGCATATTGGGATTTTCAAGATGCGGTAGAATTGCATCCTCAACATCAACTACATTGGAACAATGAACACTGCTTTGATAATTCAGACGTCATTTTTCATTGTGCAGGAGCAGCCGTTCCGATGGGTGAATCGCGTTTAGTGACGTCAGCCTCGAGCATTGAAATCACTGAAGACATTTTCAAAAATCAAACTTTCAATAAGCAGCCGTTCATCATTGTGATGGCCAATCCGGTAGAATTGATTGCACACATTACCCAAAGGCTTACGAACTTTCCTCCCTCCCGCATTGTTGGCACCGGAACCTTGCTCGACAGTTTGCGTATGCAGCGTTTTATTCAAAGGGATTATCCTCATCTAAAAAAGGTACACCCCCTGCTTTTGGGCGAACATGGACAAGGCGCCTACCTTAGTTTAGAACTTTCAACCATCAACAAAGAACCGATGAAGAAACACCTAAACCAATTAAACATCAATGCCTTGATGGGAAAAGTAAAAAATGCAGCAGATCAAATTAAGAAAACCCAAGGTGCAACCATATATGGGGTGAGTTTTTGTGCCTTACAAATTTATGCCTCACTTTTTGATCAACAAAAAACAATGCTTCCAGTTTGCACCTACCTCAATGAAGCTCTGATAAAGCAATTGGGTGGGCATCAAAGCTACCTCAGTTTACCATCTAAACTCAATCAAGAGGGGGCTTATGCCTTAGAAGACTACCCAACAAGTAAAGATGAATTGAAACAGTTAGAAAAGGCGCAAAGCCTCTTGGACGACTGTCTTCCAAGACACTATCACTAATGCAATGAACCAAACACCCCCCTTTTGCTGTTTCCTTCTTTTAACACCAACAAAAACTAAACTCTTGAAAAAATCTACCCTCTCCGTTTTCACATTATCCCTTGTACTGATAGCCACCAGCATCTTGCTGACTGCTAGTTCAAGTGGCAGAGCCACAGCTGGTACAGTCAATACTGGTGAGCCTATGCGAGAGTCAAACATGTAGTAGTTGCCCCGGCAGTCGACTTGGAACGACAGTATCAATGACTGAAAAAGACACCTCAGGAAGCGCAGTTACGCAATACATTCCTGACGACACCTTAGAAGTAGAAGTCAATGTGAATACCACATCAGGTACTCCAGCCCATTATGGATTTCAGATTGTAAGTTTAACGTGAATAATGTTTAAGCAGCAATTAACAATTGCTTGCAATCATTTTTTTCGGGTACAATTTTAAGAGAAGGTTTCTTATCGAGGAATTGATAAGCAGTTAAAGCTGCAACGGTATTGATCAAAAATCCTTTTGGCGATCTATGCCTGGTGTGTTGTAGGT
>PAVT01000047.1 GCA_002713165.1 Verrucomicrobiota bacterium | reverse complement strand
TTTGGTTGTCAGTTGGTGGTTTCTTGGTCACTGCAAGTTCAAATGGATTTAACCAAATCATTGAAAGAAACCTAGATCGTTTGATGGACAGAACAAAATCGAGGCCATTGGTTACAGGGAATATGTCTGTAGCTGAAGCCATTTCCTTATCTGTTATTTTTGGATTGTCAGGCACACTCATATTGTGGTTCAATTTTAATGTTGCAGCTGCCTTATTGGGAATATTAGCTCTTTTTGTTTATGTAACACTATATACACCATTAAAGCAAATCTCACCTTGGGCAGTATTTGTAGGGGCATTCCCGGGTGCCATTCCCCCTATGTTGGGCTGGGTCGCAGCTACAGGTTTGTTTAGTTTAGAAGCTGGTTTGTTGTTTGCTGTTCAATTTATGTGGCAATTCCCTCATTTTTGGGCAATTGCGTGGAAAGCAGATTCTGACTATGCAAAGGCAGGATTTCGTCTGCTGCCTTCAAAAGGAGGAAAAGACAAAACCTCTGCATTTCTCATGCTCGTGTATTCTTTGTTTTTGCTCTTGGTGAGTCTTTTACCTGTCTTTTTTAATTTAACTAGCACCGTTGCGTTGATCACCTTTTCAGTAGCAGGCATTTTAATGATTTACCCTGCAATTACGCTTTACAGAAAGCGAGATGAAGCCTCTGCGACTAAACTAATGTTTGCTTCTTTTGTTTATGTGCCAATGGTATTAATTGTCTGGTATTTAGATAAGATATAGAAATGACAGAAGACGTTATAATGGAGGAACAAGAGTTCCAGAAGGCAAAGAGAAAAAAAGTAGCCAAACCCTTGTTGTGGATATCTATGATCAGCATAGTCATGCTCTTTGCTGGTCTCACTAGTGCAGTTATAGTTCGAAAGGGAGACGGCAACTGGTTGAATTTTGATTTGCCTATTGCATTTACTTGGAGTACAGTTGTGATCGCCCTAAGTAGTGTTAGTATGTTTTTGGCCATTAAGTTTGGAAAGAAAAACAATTTTTCAGTGGTTAAAATAATGACCACCACCACCCTGCTATTGGGCATCCTCTTTATTCAACTACAGTTCGTTGGATATGATCAACTCGTCAAAAGCAAAGTTTATTTTACGGGTGCAGAACACAATGCATCTGGAGCTTTTCTTTACATTATTTCTGCTTTACACATCGCCCATTTAGTTGGTGGTATTATCGCACTTTTGGTGGTTGTTTTTAATGCATTTAAAGAAAGATACGATTCCAAAAATTTATTAGGTTTGCAGTTGTGTTCCACTTATTGGCATTTTATGGGTGCTATGTGGATTTACTTGTTCTTCTTTTTTAATTTGATAATATAAAATTTAAATTATGTCAGGAAAAGCACCTTCAGTTGATGCCAAAAAATTATGGGGTGGAGGATTCTCTCCATTTAACGTAAGTTATGGCAAGATCATGATGTGGTTCTTCTTAGTTTCTGATGCATTTTCATTCTCAGGATTATTGGTTTCCTATGGATTTATGCGTCATCGTTTCGAAGAGGTTTGGCCAGTAGCTGAGGACGTATTTACACACTTCCCCTTTTTACATGGAGATCACCCACTTTTATATGTGGCATTTATGACCTTTATCTTAATCATGAGTTCTGTGACAATGGTATTGGCCGTTGAAGCTGGACATAGAATGAATAAAAAAGGTGTTGTTGTATGGATGACATGGACAATAGTTGGAGGACTTATTTTTGTCGGCTCTCAAGCATGGGAGTGGTATCATTTCATTCATGGAACAGAATTGGGTGCGCTTCAATTAGCCGATGGTTCTATTGTTCAATGGCTTTCAGACGCCAAGGATGGATTGTTATTGACCAATGGGACTGAAGTCACTGGTGCCGACGCTGCCGCTATGATTCAGGCAGGAACAGAGGTTTATGGTGCCAATCTAACAGTGAATGAATATGGAGTCCCACTATTTGCGAATTTCTTTTTCTTCATCACAGGTTTTCACGGCACGCACGTTTTTAGTGGTGTAGTGATAAATTTTGTGATTTTAGTAAATGTTTTGAAAGGAACGTATGAAAAACGAGGACATTACGAGATGGTGGAGAAAGTTGGCCTCTATTGGCACTTTGTAGATTTAGTCTGGGTTTTTGTATTTACCTTCTTTTACCTTATTTAATAGCAATTTTAACTATGTCAGGATTCGATAGAACAGCAGAGTACGTTTCCCATCATTCCGAAGAGGAAGGGAAAAAAATGAGAAAAACCATTTGGGTTATATTCTGGGTGTTGCTTGCAGTAACCACCGTTGAAGTGTCTTTAGGTTTAGTATGGAAAGAAATGGGATTGGCTTGGAATTTTGTGAAAATCACATTCTTAGTTCTAACCTTGGTAAAGGCCTATTATATCGTTGCATATTATATGCACCTCAAACATGAGTACAAGAATTTCATTTATATGGTTGCTCTTCCATACATTGTACTTATTGTCTATTTGATTGTTATGCTCCTTGTTGAAGGGGTTTACATCAATGAGGTAGATGTCCTAAAGTAGTTGAATGAGGAAATACTCGGTCAAGAAGTCGCTGATACTGCTTGCGATACTTCTGCTTCCTTCATTGTTATATCTTTTCTTGCACACTGGCATAAACAATTTTAAGGCCTTGCCAATCTTGGGGCCAAAAACAGCCAATGCTTCAGGAGATACAGTTTACCACAAAATTCCTGAGTTTTCATTCAGCAATCAGAACAACAAGACAATTACTCAAAAGGATTACGATGGTCGCATTTATGTGGCAGATTTCTTTTTTGCGAACTGTCCAACGATTTGCCCTAAAATGGCGACACATATGTTGGAATTGCAAAAGCATTTCTATGACAGAAAGGATTTCAGATTACTTTCATATACAGTAGACCCAGCATCAGATTCAGTTGAGGCTTTAAGGCTCTATGCAAATAGGGTACATGCAATGGACAGTGTTTGGAATTTTCTGACAGGAGAAAAGGAAGACATTTATAAGCTTGCCTTCACGGGATATTTTGCCAATGCAATGAAAGATGAAGTTGCTCCTGGAGGTTTTCTGCATTCATCTAATTTATTTCTCATTGATAAACAAAGTAGAATTCGCGGTGTTTTTGATGGAACAAGCACAGTTGAATTGAACGATTTGATGGATGCGATAGAAATATTGTACTTAGAAGAATATGTTCCTAGAAAAGACAAATAACCATGATTCAAAATCCTAAATGGCTTATAGGAATTGTTTCGACATTAATTCCTATCGTGGTGGCTTTGCTTTACTTCCTGCCTAAAGACTTTGAATTAGGAGAAGAGATCTATATTCTGCCAAGAATAAATGCCCTGATCAATGGCAGTACTTTTGTGATATTGCTCATGGCCTTGAAGGCTATTAAAGATGGAAAAAGAGAACGCCATCAACAATTAATGGTTTCTGCCCTTATACTTTCTGTCCTCTTTCTTCTTTCTTACGTGAGTTATCATTTTTTGGCTGAATCTACAGCATATGGGGGAGATGGTTGGTGGAAATCACTCTACTTCTTCATTTTATTGTCACATATTTTATTGTCAATAGTAATAGTACCTCTTGTGCTCATTACGTTTAGTAGAGCACTTTCGAAGAAGTTTGACAAACACAAAAAAATTGCACGAATAACATTGCCCATTTGGTTATATGTAACCTTTACAGGCGTAGTTGTGTATTTAATGATTTCGCCATACTATTAATTAGACTCAGACAAAACTCTTGCTTAATTTTGTTTACCATGAATAGAGGATTAAAAATTGCTTTTTTAACAGTGCTGTTGATAGGGAGTCAAATAAGCTCCTTTGCTCAATGCGCAATGTGCAAAGCAGTTTTGGAATCAAACATGCAGTCAGGAGAGGAAGCTGTCGGACAAGGAATCAACGAAGGAATTATTTACATAATGTTCGTTCCATACATTTTGTTAGCAGTGGTAGGGTATTTTTTGTACAAACATTATCAAAAAACCTCTGATTCTCCTTCAGCATAAGCGTTCTTAGTTTATTACTTATCAAGAAAGGTGGAGGGACAGGCCCTGTGAAGCCTTGGCAACCTTTGACTGGTGCCAATTCCTGATTTCCAATGTGGAATAAGATAAGTTAAAAGAGATTTGAGCCCTTTTGACGAAGTCGAAGGGCTTTTATTTGAAAGAAAATGGACATAAAAGAAATATTAAAAAATCGGATTTTGGTTTTGGATGGTGCGATGGGCACAATGATTCAAAGACATAAGTTAGAGGAATCTGATTTTCGAGGTGAGCGATTTAAAGAACATCCTATGCCTTTGAAAGGCAACAATGATTTACTATCCATCACTCAAAGTGATATTATTAAAGATATTCATAGAGCATATTTCGAAGCTGGCTCAGACATTGTTGAGACAAATACATTTTCGTCTACGTCCATTGCTCAAGCTGATTATGGTTTGGAATCAGCAGTTTATGACCTGAATTACCAATCTGCAAAAATTGCGAAAGAAGTCGCAACTGAGTTTACAGTTAAGAAGCCTGATAAACCAAGATTTGTTGCTGGTTCGATTGGTCCAACAAATCGCACTGCTTCCCTTTCACCTGATGTTAATAAACCTGAGTTTCGAAACACTTCCTTCGATGAGTTGAAAGATGCATATCGAGAGCAAATAGATGCCCTTATTGAAGGAGGCGTCGATATTCTTCTTGTTGAGACTGTATTTGACACCCTGAATTGTAAAGCAGCTTTATATGCAATTTCCGACAGCTTTGATGAGAAAGGGGTTGAATTGCCAATAATGGTTTCAGGGACCATCACAGATGCAAGCGGACGTACGCTTTCAGGTCAAACCGCTGAGGCATTCTTGTTATCGGTCAGTCATTTGCCGCTGTTGAGTATTGGCTTCAACTGTGCATTAGGTGCCAAAGAATTGAGACCATATTTGGACCTTATTTCTCAAAAGACTGACTTTTTTGTCAGTGCTCACCCAAATGCTGGCTTGCCAAATGCATTTGGAGAGTATGACCAGACGGCTGAGCAAATGGGAGGATTTATTGAAGATTTTATCAAAAGTGGATTTGTAAATATAATAGGGGGGTGTTGTGGAACTACTCCAGAACACATTGAAGAAATAGCTAAAATTGCCCAAAATTATCCTCCACGTAGACCGAAGAAGAAATTAGATCTTCCCAATTACAGTGGATTAGAGCCCTTAATAATTTTTAAAGAAAGCAACTTTGTCAACATCGGTGAAAGAACAAATGTGACTGGATCACTTAAGTTTAAACGACTCATTAAAGAAGAAAAATATGAGGAAGCGCTTTCTGTTGCGCTTCAACAAGTTGAAGGTGGTGCACAAATCATTGATGTCAATATGGATGAGGGGATGTTGGACTCGGAGCAAGTTATGACCACATTCTTGAATTTGATTGCCTCTGAACCCGACATTTCTAAAGTCCCTGTCATGATAGACTCCTCCAAATGGTCTGTAATCGAAGCGGGATTAAAATGTGTTCAGGGGAAAAGCATCGTCAATTCAATTAGTTTAAAGGAAGGGGAGGAAACCTTCTTGGCTCAAGCGAGAAAAATTCAAAAATACGGAGCGGCCGTCATCGTCATGGCATTTGATGAAAAAGGCCAAGCAGACAATTATGAAAGAAGAATTGAGATTTGTGAAAGAGCGTATAATTTGCTTACCAATAAACTCAGCTTTCCGCCACATGACATCATTTTTGATCCCAATATTTTAACAGTTGGTACAGGAATCGAGGAGCATAACAATTATGCTGTTGATTTTATTTCTGCGACAAAATGGATCAAAGAGAATCTACCTGGAGCACTCGTTAGTGGTGGAGTGAGCAATGTCTCTTTTTCCTTTAGAGGGAACAATGTAGTGCGAGAAGCCATGAATTCGGCGTTCTTGTATCATGCCATTAAGAACGGATTGGACATGGGAATTGTCAATGCAGGAATGATAGAAGTATATGATGATATCCCTGAAGATTTGTTGAAGCATGTCGAAGATGTTCTGTTAAACAGACGGGAAGATGCAACAGAGCGTCTAACTGATTTTGCAGAAACGGTAAAGTCAGAGGGCAAGGTCAATGTCAAGGATGAAAAATGGCGTGAGGAAAGCGTCCAAGATCGATTATCACACGCACTTGTAAAAGGCATTGTGGAGTTTATCATAGAGGATACAGAAGAAGCGAGACTGCAGTACGAAAAACCATTACAAGTCATTGAAGGCCCGTTGATGGATGGGATGAACATTGTTGGAGATCTGTTTGGTGCTGGTAAAATGTTTTTACCTCAAGTGGTAAAAAGTGCCCGTGTAATGAAAAAAGCAGTTGCGCATTTGCTGCCCTACATAGAAGAAGAAAAAAGAATATCAGGAAATACCGCAAAAAATGCTGGTAAGATATTAATGGCCACGGTCAAAGGAGATGTTCATGATATAGGGAAAAACATAGTCTCTGTGGTCTTGGCCTGCAACAATTATGAGGTCATTGATTTAGGAGTTATGGTTCCTCCAGAAAAAGTTCTTGAAGAAGCGCGAAAGCAAGAAATTGATATGATTGGCTTGAGTGGCTTGATCACTCCCTCCTTGGACGAAATGGTGCACCTCGCAAGTGAAATGCAAAGGCAACAATTTAATATTCCATTGTTGATTGGAGGTGCTACAACATCTAGGGCACATACTGCTGTGAAAATTGCACCACAATATTCATTTCCTGTTGTTCATGTGTTGGATGCATCAAGAAGTGTACCAGTAGCAGGGAGTCTTTTAAATGAAGATGATAAGGTGAAAGCCACCTTTAAAGAGAAAATAGATGCTGAATATTTAAAATTGAGAGAGCAACATGAAAGCCGGAAGTCCACGAAGAAATTAATAAGCATTCAGGAAGCACGCTCAAATAGACTTCAAATTGATTGGCCAAATGAGACCATTCACACACCAACAGAATTGGGACGTTTTGAATTGTTAGATTACCCAATTGAGGAGTTGATTCCTTACATAGACTGGACACCTTTCTTTGCGACTTGGGAGCTTGCAGGAAAATATCCGAATATTCTAAAAGACAATGTTGTTGGAGAAGAGGCATCTAAATTGTATGCCGATGCTATTCAAATGTTAGAAGATATAGTAGAATATAAATGGTTAACAGCCAATGGTGTGTATGGAATTTGGAAAGCAAACTCGACAATGGACGACATTCAGCTTATCAACGGTGAGCAAGAAGTGTTTTTGACTTTACACAGCTTGCGACAACAACGAAAAAAGGTAGAAGGAAGTCCAAATTTAGCCTTGGCGGATTTTATCGCACCAAAAGAAAGTGGTAAGGAAGATTACATTGGGGCATTCGCAGTGACTGCAGGTTTAGGTATAAAGCAACAACTTCAAATATTTGAGGAAACACACGATGATTACAACAGCATTTTGCTAAAAGCACTTGCTGATCGATTGGCAGAAGCCTTTGCGGAGAGATTACATGAACGAGTGCGTAAAGAATATTGGGGGTATGCGTCTGAAGAGCAATTGAACAAGGAAGCGCTCATTGCCGAAAAATACAGAGGAATTCGTCCGGCTGCAGGTTACCCTGCCTGTCCAGACCACACGGAGAAGGAACTTATTTTCGACCTGCTCAGAGCGGAAGAAATTGGAATCACACTTACAGAAAGTTTTGCCATGTTGCCCACTGCAGCAGTAAGTGGATTGTATTTTGCACATCCTGCAGCCAAATACTTTGGGTTGGGCAAGATTGAAAAAGATCAATTGGAAGACTATGCCAAAAGAAAAGGCAAATCTATTGTAGAAATGGAAAGGTGGTTGAGACCTGTGCTGCAGGACTAACTATTTTACGGTTAAGCCGACAGGTTTAAAGTTCTTTCTTTTTCCTTTGTAACTGACGTATACTACATAGTAGTACAAGCCATTTTTTTCTAGCATAGAGCCATTGACAATGCCATCAAAACGAATCTCAGTACCTCTTGTTTCGTATATTATGTCATTGCTCTTGTCAAACAAGGCAAAATGAATTTCATCAGCGTGATTAAAAAATGCGGCATTAATGATGATTTCATCATTGGTGCCATTGTAGTTCGGAGAAAAGACATTGGGCAGTTCTTTAATCAACTCAATGTTCACCTCTTCAGTTTCTTGATCTGTCATTGTATTTGCTGAGTATGCTTCAGGAGCATTTTGTTCAGGAGCTGTTTGCTCTTCATTCACAGAAGCGTTTTTGTGCTCCATATCATTCTTAATTGGAGTCGAACTTTTTTCTTCTTTGACAATTTGATCAGAATTGTCTTTCACCTTGTCGCCAGCATTGATGCTGTTGTTGGTCCAATTATTTTCTTCTACTTTTGATTGTTGTTCGTTTTTTGGACTGCGTTTCTCTACGTCAATATTTTTAGCGCTAGGTTTTTGATTAGAGGACTGAATTTTATCTTTCCTAACCAACTCCCTTTCAGAATCTTCAGTCTCGCTGTTGAACTCTCCATTGTTGGACCTATCTTCAACTTGGTCATTCTTGCTTGGGTCGCTTTTGAGGACAGGAATTTTGACATTTTCATCGTCTCCGCCCTGTTCTATAGTTTGTTCAATTGAATTTTGGGCCTGGCTTTTTTCTGCTTTGCTGTCAAAGAAATAATAACCTCCAATGGCAATGCCGGTGATGCCAACTCCAACGATGATGCTTGAAATCCAAGAACTTGCAGAACTTGCTGCTGTGCCTCCTGCAATGCCTGATTGGAGAGAGGATTGGATGTTGGTCCATGCCTGAGGACCCGCATCCACTTCAAAGTCTTTGAAGGAATCCTTAAAAAGTGATTCTATGTTATTTTCTTCTTTCAAAATGAGCTATTTGTTATGTTTAGTTTCTCCAATTTCTTTTGCAGAAGCGAACGTGCTCTCGAATATTGGGACTTAGACGTATTTTCTGATATATTTAGTTGCTTCGCAATTTCTTTATGTGAAAAACCTTCGATAGCATATAGGTTAAACACGGTTCGATAACCCACAGGGAGGGTTCGAATGATTTTTAATAAGTCTTTGGCTTGTAGGCTTTCTACGATAACATCTTTCTTCTGAAGCAAGAAATCAACATCGTCTACATTTACATGAAACCGTTCATTTTTAATGCTTCTTAAATAATCCAATGCGGTATTGATCATTATTCTCCTGATCCATCCCTCCAAAGACCCTTTGCCGCTGAATGTTTCAATTTTTTTAAAGATTTTGATAAAAGCATCTTGAACAATGTCTTGGGCCTCTTCATAGCTATCTGCATAGCGCATACACACCCCTGTCATGATACGGCTATACCGATCAAAAAGGATTTTTTGCGCATTTTCGTTGTTGGCTTGGCAGCCAAGTAACATTTCTTCCTCGTTCATGAAGGCCCTGTTAGACTGTATTCAATTACACCTAAAATAGAGATGAAAATCATCTCACATTGGTTGCATCAATTTGTGAACAAAGTTAATTTAATCTCTAAGCTGTAATGGTTGCCCTTATGCCTTTTTTAATGTAAAGGAAAACACAGACCCTTTCTTCAATTCGCTACTAACATTGATGGTTTGTTGGTGGGCTTCAATAATGTGTTTTACAATGGCCAAGCCTAAACCAGAGCCGCCATCCTCTCTTGAACGTCCTTTGTCAACACGATAAAACCGTTCAAAAAGTCTTGGTAAGTGCTCCTCTGCAATGCCTCTCCCATTATCGCCAATTTCAACCATGATGTTTTCATCGAGGTCATGGAACTGTATTTTTGTTTCTCCCTCTTTTTTACCATAGTTTATCGAGTTGATAATTAGGTTGGTGATTACTTGGGAAATCTTGCTGGGGTCTGCGTAGACATAAATTGGCTTTTGACTCCTGACAATGTGAACATTGATGCTGCGATTCTTCGCTTTGTATTCCAGTGATTCTATCACATCGTTTGTCAATTCAACCAAATTAAAGCGTTGACGACTTAATTCTATTCTGTTCGATTCAAGTTTTGATATTTGGTCAAGATCGTCGACCATCTCTATCATACGGTCTATACTTTTCTCAGCCTTTCTTAAAAATATTCGATTGATGCGTTCATCTTCCAAACCACCCTCAAGTAAAGTAAGAATGTAACCTTGAATGTTGAATATAGGTGTCTTTAGTTCATGAGAGATGTTGCCAATAAACTCTCTTCTAAATTTCTCTTGGTCCGTAAGACGTTCTATTTCTTTTCGGTTAGACTTGTCCCATTCAATAACCTCTTTCCTGATTTTTGAAAACACATCTTCATTTAAATCAACTTTTTGAGCTTCATTCTTAAAGTCTAATTTCAAGTTGTGTATTGTACGGTAGATTAAGCGTACCTTTTTTTCAATAAACTGGCGAATTCCCCATCTAAAAACAATAAAACAACTCAGGAAAGCAATGATAAATGAGAAGAGGGGAAAAACCCATATGATCTCAAACCAAATAATGCTCATAAGAAAACTGAAGAAAGCAATGATTCCAGCAATAATGAGTGATAACCAAACTATAAGCCTCGCAGGAGTTACATTTCGCATACTAATGGCAGACGTTTTAATAATAAAAAGTAGTCGCTAAACTTCAAATTTGTATCCAACACCTTTTACGGTTTTGATGTAGTCATCTCCTAACTTTTCGCGAAGTTTTCTTATGTGTACATCAATGGTACGGTCTCCAACAACCACTTCTCCTCCCCAAATAGTACTCATAATTACCTCTCGCATATATACCTTTCCTGGTTTGCTCATAAGAAGAGACAATAACTCAAACTCTTTTTTCGGCAAATTGATTTCTTGACCATTTTTCACAATGAGGTATCGTTCTCTATCTACGATTATGCCTCGAATGGACTCCTCTTGCGTGGTATTAACCTGGTTTTTATTTCTTCTTAGAATGGCTTTAATCTTGCTGATCAAAACTCTTGGTTTGACAGGCTTCGTAATGTAATCATCCGCACCAGCGTCAAATCCTGCGATTTGAGAATAGTCCTCACCTCTAGCAGTTAAGAAGGTAATCAGTGTGTCTTTTAATACTGGATTATTCCGCATTTGATAGCAGGTTTCCATGCCGTCCATCTCGGGCATCATCACGTCTAAAATGATTAAATCTGGCTTTTTTGAAAGTGCTACTTCAATGGCATCCTTTCCATTTGTGGCAGTATACACTTTAAAGCCTTCTTTATTTAGGTTGTAACCGACAATTTCTAGAATGTCAGGTTCATCGTCTACAAGTAAAATTTTCTCTTTCACCATGAATTGAAATAAATAGAATCTGTGCTAAGTTATACGATAAGCTTGATTTTCCATGTTAATTCAAAATTAAGATTCTAAAACTATTGGGTTTGATGCATTTAATTCTATCGATATACTAATCAGTTAAAGCAAAATTAACATACCCATAAGGCATTAATAACTCCATCATTACATTCAACTAGGAATGCCGTAGTTCTTTTGCGGTGAAAAATTAATTCAAACTGAAACCAACTTTATTACTAAACTTAAAACAATGAAAAATTTCAGACTTTCAACAAAGCTTTTAATGGGTGCAGCCATAGCATGCAGTGTAGCTTTAACAATTACTTCTTGTAGTGATGGCGACAATATTGAACCAACACCACCCCCTACTGAATCAACTACAACCGCTGAAGAAGATGCGTTTGCAGCAAGTTTCGCTGCCAATAATAATGCATCGTTTGATGTGGGCACTTTGACAGCTACTTCATTAATCCCAACCAATGTGCCATCGGCTGGTGCAATGCCACCGAACGACGGATTTTATTCACAAGTGAATTATAAGGGAGCTTTTGGGGCGACAGATTGGACCAAAGGTTGGACATACATATCTGGAGATGTGAGGACTTTTGACAATACGAAGCCTACCAAAACAGTTACAGATGCAAACATCAATGGAACTGTTAATTTTTCTGCAGACACTATATATATTCTTGATGGCTTTGTCTTTGTAGACAATGGAGAGACTTTAAACATTGCTGCTGGAACCGTAATTAAAGGTAAGTCAGGTGCCGGTACAAGTGCAACCGCACTGGTAGTAGCTAGAGGAGGAACATTGAATGCAAATGGTAGTTCGACCTCACCAATTGTAATGACTTATGAAGCAGATAACGGTACAGCCCAAGCTGCTAATGTCAGAGGACAATGGGGTGGATTGATCATTTTAGGCAACGCTTCTTTGAATTCTAATCCTGGTTCAACGCAAATTGAGGGTATTCCTTCAACAGAGCCAAGAGGACTGTATGGCGGCAGTAATGATGCCGACAATTCAGGAAGCATTCGATATGTTTCTATCCGCCATGGGGGTACAGACATTGGAGCAGCCAATGAAATTAATGGCTTAACCTTAGGCGGTGTAGGCAACGGTACTACAATTGAATACATCGAAGTAGTGGCAAATAAAGACGATGGTGTTGAGTGGTTTGGAGGAACAGTAAATACCAAGTATTTAATTACTGCATACTGTGGAGACGATTCTTACGATTACGACGAGGGATTTAGAGGTAAAGGTCAATTTTGGTTAACGGTGCAAGCTTCTGACAGTGATAGAGGAGGGGAGCATGATGGTGGAACGGACCCTGAAACGGCTATGCCTTATGCAACACCTGTAATATACAACGCTACTTATATTGGCAATGGAGTTTCAAGAGCATTGACATTTAGAGACAATGCTGGTGGTGAATACCACAATTCAATTTTCTATGACTTTGCAAAAGGGGTAGACATTGAAGACTTAGCGAATGGGGAGGACTCTTATTCTAGATTTTCGAACAGCAATCTTACCCTTGAAGGCAATGTGTTTACTAATATAGGTGCAGGAACAGATCCATACGATCTATTCACAGTGACAACACCTTAAAAAGTAATCTTAAAATGTTATAACGGAGCCTCAAAAGGGCTCCGTTTTTTATTAACGAAATGGTAACATTAAGTTAATTGTTTGCTGAGTTCAGAAGCGATTTTATAAGTTCATTTTTGCAAAAAATTTGAGATGAGATCAATTTTATTGCTGTCTTCCTTGTTATTGACACTTGCTGTTTTTGGTCAGTCTTCTATAAAAGGGAAAGTGTTAAGTGATGCAACAGCGGAAGAATTAATTGGTGCCTCCGTATACATAATGGAGCTTTCAAAAGGAGCAAGTACTGATTTTGATGGAAACTATTCGATTAATTCAGTTTCTCCTGGCACCTATACCGTTATAGCTCAGTACATCTCATTTCGATCAGATACTATTAGAAATGTCAAAGTTGGTCTTGATGAGGTAGTAACACTAAACTTTGAACTGAAAGATGCCTCGATCACAATGGAAGTTGTCACGGTTGAAGCAAAAGCGAACAAGGCTTCATCAAACTATATGTTGAGTATTCAAAAAAAGTCTGCCAATGTAATGGATGGAATTACCTCTCAACAAATTAAGAAAGCAGGAGACAGTGATGCGGCAGGAGCAGTTAAAAGAGTCACGGGAGTTTCAGTTGAAGGAGGCAAGTACGTTTACATAAGAGGACTTAGCGATCGATATGCAAAAACAACCTTAAACGGTGCTGAGATACCTGGTTTAGACCCCAATCGAAATACGGTTCAATTGGACCTCTACCCAACAAGTTTGATCGATAACATCGTTGTTACTAAGACCTTTTCTCCTGATTTGCCCGCTAGTTACACTGCAGGTCTTGTTGACATTGTCACTAAAGACTTTCCTGATAAGTTGAATTTTTATTTTTCATCTTCACTGGGATTTAATACCCAATCTACATTCAACAACAATTACTTGACTCAGACTAAGGGAAAACAAGATTGGATTGGGATGGATGATGGGGGCCGTGATATTCCGGCTATTGTTAGGAATAATGAAGTTGTAGCTCCTTGCTTTACTTGTGGTACAGGCAATGGACCCAATGCATTGCTTTCTCAACAAACTCAATCATTCTCTAGAGAATGGGCTGCATTTCGTGAGGCCCCTGGATTGGACCAAAGTTATTCCATTGGTGTCGGAAATCAAGTGGGTGTATTTAAAAACAAAACCTTAGGATTCAATGCAGGAATTACCTATACAAAAAGCTACCGTTACTATGGGGATGGAGTAAACAACAGGTACACACTCACTGGGAATATAGATGAGGCTGAATCATTGAATCCTGAAGAGACACTCACCGATCAACAGTCAACAGAAACTGTTTTGTTTGGGGGACTCTTCAACCTTTCGCTTAAGCTAAATGGGAACAACAAGATAGGATATTCACTCATTAGAAACCAAAGCGGAGAAACGACAAGTAGGTATCTGATAGGAGAAATTCCTAGAGATGAGGTTGGCAGATATCTTGAAACATATAATTTACAATACCTAGAAAGATCAATTACCTCCCACCAATTGAAAGGGGAACACTTTTTCCCAAAGTTTAAAAAAATAAAATCAGATTGGTTGGTTTCTTACACTAATTCAGTTCAAGTTACCCCTGACTTTAGCATTTTTAACAGTGATTTTAGTTTCAATAGAAGAGGAGAAAGGGTTGACCAATTGTCGCCTAACTTATATGTGGAACCTACTCGATATTTTAGAGATATGGCTGAAAACAATCTAGATATAAAATTAAATTTTGAAATGCCTCTTAATAAAAAAGGGAACAGCACTAACACATTGAAATTTGGAGGTGCTTATTTGAATAAGTCGAGAGAATTTAACGAAAATTGGTATGTATTCAATGGACAAGGAATTGAATTTAGTGGAGATATAAATGCATATTTTGATGTCTCTAACATGCTTGTCGGAAATACAGATGGGACATTTTTTCAATTTATTAATGTCAACGATGCAACTGATTTGGAGAATTCTTATACCGGGGATCAAACAGTTTTTGGTGCTTATACAATGATTGATTTGAGAGTGAATTCACTTTGGAGGTTTATTGCAGGTGCTAGATTAGAAACAACCGACATAGAAGTGATTAGTGCAGATCCAAAATTAGAAAGAGGCCTGCTTGATGAAACAGATATCCTTCCTGCCTTGAATGGCACATATAATTTGTCTGAAAATTCGAACTTTCGATTTGGCATATCAAGAACCTTGGCGCGACCAACCTTTAGAGAATTGGCGCCTTACGCAACCTTTGATATAGAAACGAGGTATGTCAAAGTTGGAAATCCAGAATTGGAAAGGACCTTGGTGAATAATTTTGATTTAAGGTATGAGTTGTTTCCAAAACTTGGGGAAATTTTTGCAATAAGTGCCTTTTACAAGCGGTTTGACAAACCAATAGAAACAGTAATCAACCCCTTTGCAGCCAACACAGAAATTACATGGAGAAATCAAGATTTTGCAAATGTTTATGGTGTTGAATTGGAGGGAAGGAAATCTTTAAAGTCTATTGGTCAAATATTTAAACAGATTTCTATTGGAGCCAATGCAACTTTTATTTACTCCGAAACTCAAATAAATGCTGCAGAATTAAGTCAGATTAGGTCTACGGACCCTAAAGCCAAGGAGACAAGACAGATGTTTGGTCAATCTCCTTACATTTTAAATTCTTATTTATCTTACAGCAACGATTCTCTTGGGTTTGAAGCCAATTTAGCCTTTAATGTAACGGGCCCTAAATTGATCTTGGTTGTTGGTGGTGGCACACCTGATGTTTTTGAGCAACCAAGGCCTTTATTGAATTTTAATACTTCCAAAACAATAAATGAGCATTGGAAAGTTCGATTTGCTGTCAATAACATTCTAAACGCACCCACCATTCGCAATTACGAACTCGATGGAGAGTTTTACGACTTTCAACAATTTACAGATGGAGTAAACTTCTCTTTGGGAATTTCTTATAAGATATAACGAGCTTAGCGCTTTAAAGAAATCTTAGGCTTTAATAGACTTTCTCTGAAATCAGGTCTCCTGAATCGTCCCACATTTTCCAAGTGCCAGTACGTTGATCATTTTTGTAGAGAAGCTCGAAACGTTTGGTTCCACTTTCATCCCAAATAACCCAAGTGCCTTCTTTTTTACCTTTGGAGTAATACGCTTCAGCTGTTTGATTGCCCTCTACATCCCATTTCTTCCACTCCCCATCTTTTTCACCTTCTAGATAGCTTCCAACTTCTTTTACAGATCCATCTTCAAAATAATGTTTTACCAGGCCTGAAAGTATGCCATTGTTGATTCCATATTCCTCTTTTAATTGATCATTTTCATAGTAAGTGCGGTATGTGCCAGAGTACAATGTTCCGTCTGATTCAACATATTTTCCTTCTTTAACTTCTATATTGGTTTGAGCGATAAATGTGCTAGACACAAACAGTAAACCAATCAATAAAGTAATACTCAATCTTCTCATGATACCTTCAGTTTATATGTTATCCCAACAGGGGTAAACCAAAGGTAATGATAAATTAACACTAAGTTAACATTGGGAAAAGTAAAGACCTGACGAAGGGTGTTTATCTTACTGTAGAATAGTTAATTAGAAACTAATTCTATAGATTTTGAATGTGGAGTAGACATGTCAATTTCTTTGACCATATCTTTAAAGGAAACCATCTCGACTTTAAGAACATATTGCTCACCAATCTCTTTGGGAACGGTAAATTGACCGTCTAGATCTGAATATAAAACGATTTCTTTCTCACCTTTTACAGTCACTTTTGCACCCGTAATGTAGCTGTCATTTTTGTCTAATACTCTGTAAGTAGTCCCTTTGTCTTCATTGGCAAAAACATGTAAGAAAGAGACCATCAGGATGGATAAGATAATTTTTTTCATACTGTAAAGGAAGGGGCGATTTCGAAGACACAAGTTAAGCCAAAGTTTAAATATGTTTAGATGTCTGTTAATTTTATGTTAAGAAATGAAATTGACTTTTGGCCGACGATTTCGCTGAAGAATCAGATTTACCTTTGACGGTGTAAAATTCAACGATGAGCTATCTTGACACCACAAAGAATGTATACAAACAAGCCGCTTTAGAGCCTAATGTGGGTTTGTGTTGCACCACCAATCCCATTTGGGAATTGCCTGGTTTAAGTATCCCAACAATCATGCAGCAAATGAATTATGGTTGTGGCAGTACAGTGCATGCAAGGGATTTGGTCAATTCACCCAAAGTACTCTATGTGGGTGTTGGGGGAGGCATGGAGTTGTTACAGTTTGCTTATTTCTCTCGGCAAGGAAATTCCATCATTGGCATAGATCCAGTGGAAGAAATGCTAGAAGCTTGTGAAATGAATTTCAAAATTGCAGAAGGAGAAAACAACTGGTTTAGCAACAACTTTGTTTCCTTGAGAAAAGGCGATGCTTTGGATTTGCCAGTGGAAGACAACAGCATAGATGTGGCAGCTCAGAACTGTTTGTTCAATATTTTCAAAGAGGAGGATTTGAACAAGGCGATTGAAGAAATGTACAGAGTCTTAAAACCTCACGGGCGATTAGTCATGAGTGATCCAACTTGCGAGCAGCCCATGAATGAAAAGTTGAGAAACGATGCCCAATTGCGGGCCCTTTGCCTGAGTGGCAGCTTGCCCATCAAAGACTATATTCAAAAACTAACCGATGTTGGTTTTGGAACCATTGAAATACGCGCAAGAAAACCCTATAGAATCCTTGATCCGGCGCATTATCCCACAGAAGAAATAATTTACATTGAATCTATTGAAGTAGCTGCAATCAAAGACCCTATGCCAGAAGATGGCCCCTGCATTTTTACAGGAAAAGCAGCAATTTATTTTGGAGACAAGGAATATTTTGACGATCAAAAGGGACATACTTTGTTGAAAAATCAGCCCTTAGCTATATGTGACAAGACTGCAAATGCCTTGGCCAATTTGAACAGGAAAGACATTTTTATTAGCGAGTCCACCTATCATTATGATGGTGGAGGTTGCTGTTAAATGAGCATCAATAAATATCCTAGTAGTGCACCTCCCATTACAATAAAGGCGCTATTCAGCTTCTTTAACCAAAAAACAGTAATTAGACTCAAGACACTGATGAAGGCGGTGCGCCAATCTGTTATGGAGTCTTTTCCCATTTCTATGCATACTGCAATGATGACGGCCACAGCAGCAATGTTTACAGAGTTTAGGAAGGCAGAAATGGTGTTTGATTTTCTGAGTTTTGGAACAATTGGATTAAGAATTGCTACAAAGATGAAAGAGGGTAAAAAAATACCAATTGTGGCGGCCATGGCACCCCAAAAACCGTTCAATTGATATCCGATAAAAGTGGCGGTTGACAAAACAGGTCCTGGAGTAAACTGACCGACTGCAATCGCATCAATGAGTTCTTGTCTGCTCAGTAAACCCGTACTCACCAATTCAGCATCCAAAAAGGCAAACAATACATACCCTCCTCCATAAAGCAATGCTCCAACTTTTAAAAAAGTAAGCAAGACTTTTAAAGTGCCTACATTTCCAGCCATGAGCACAATAGGAAAAAACCCATTTGTCGTATTCTTTGCGTTTTTGATCAAGTGCAGCAATAAGCCAAGCAAGCCCGTTGCAAAAAGTGCGATGATTTCATTCATGCCAAGCAAACTGGCCATTAGGGTCAAAGTTCCCAAAATCCCCAATTCAATGTTTTTCAAGGCCTTTTTCCCTAGGCGATAAACGGCAGAAATAATTATGGCAATAACTGCCGGCTTGATTCCATAGATGAAAGGTTCAACAGAAGGCAGTTGACCGTATTCAGCATACAACCATGAGAAAATTAATGTAATAATTACAGCAGGGAAAACAAAAGTTGCTCCCGCTACGACCAATCCTTTCCAACCAGCTCTTTCATGACCACAATGCATGGTCATTTCGGTTGAATTGGGTCCAGGAATTAAATTAGTAGCACCAATCAGGTCGAGAAAATGTTCTTGGGTCATCCACTTTCTCTTTTGTACAACCTCATCGTCCATCACTGCGATATGTGCCGCAGGACCGCCGAATGCAATGCATCCTAATTTGAAAAATACTTTAGCTACTTCTTTAAGTTTATTTTCTTCAGCCAAATTCTAAGAGTTTTAGCAAAAATAAAAAGGACTAATTAATAAAGACTAAACCTTCTGTTAAGAAAAAATTAAACTTTAAAAATGCAAGTCAAATTGCATGCGATACATCAAATTATCATTTGAACCTTTTTGTGAAGTATAACTGATGTCAGCTTGTATCTTTAACTTATGCCCTTCGAAGTATCGAGAACCACCAAGAGTATACTGATTAGTTGTCTCACTGTTCAGTTCGTCAACCAAATTTATAGTAGTATACCTTGTGGCAATTTCAACATTGTTTTCAAATAAGTAACCAGTTTGAACTACAAGTCCTGTCCCTGCAGTAACAGCATCGCCAGTCAAGGAACCATCGGAATTGGTTGCCAATGTTTGATCGGCACGTTTATCTGCATATTCAGCCATAACTGAGAAACCAGCATATTTAAACATCATATCTGCAAAAAGAGTATTGATGTCTGTTTCAAAGTATCCATTGTCGTTGTACATGAAAGAACCAGTATTTCCTCGCTCTCTGACAGCCCTATCATGTAAATCGTAAGTCAATGCAACGGATAACTTTGGCTTTTGCTCCCTTTTTAGATCAGATCCAGAATAATCTCCTTTCTTTTCGAATTCCCCGAAAGGAAGAAATTCAACCCTCGCTGTATAATCATAGCCCCCAATATTACCTTCGGTTATATTCCTACCTTCTCCTTGAGAAATTGCTATCATATCTCGAATAATAAAGTTGTCACCCAAAGTGAAATGATGCCTAAGTTGGATACCCATGTCTCGATCAATGTTGTATCTGCTATTGACCAGTGATCGATCCACAAATTGTAAATTCCCAGAAGAAATAACCCTTTCTCTATTGCCAGGCAATTTGGTTTGTCCAATCCAAAGGGTGAAATTCTTATAAAAATTATACTTCAATAAGGCATCCAAAATCATTCTATTCGTATTTCTTGTTTCAGGGCTTACTCCTGAAATGTCTCGGTTGGAAAGTCCTATCTCAAGCTTGTATTCAAGCTTCGGAGAATAAGCAAAGCCATCAAATTTAAATCTTGATCGTCTTATCAGGAAATTTGAATTCGCATTCTCAATCTCATCATCTTGATTAATGTCAAAATCACCAATGAACAAAGTTTGGAACCTAGCTCCAAATTTCATACTCCAGCTAGAATCAACCGCAATTACATTATACAGTCCTTTACCGAATTTAGAGTCTGTTTTAATTTGTGCATTTGTTTTGGGCATAAAACTCATAACTCCAAATGCGATGAGTAAGATACTTCGGGAAATTTTCATTTTGATTTAATATTATTGATTGGTTGATTCAGTTTGCAAAAATGTTTTAATTATTTGCTTTTTCAAAAGACTTTTTTATAGATTTAAAACCTGCAAATATAGAGTTAACAAAATCCCCTAAAATTTTAAGTTTACTAATCAAATGTCGCTACTGTGACTCAATCAGTTTTGAAAGATTTAATGTTAGCATAACATTTGAATCGTTAATGTACTTATTGGGAAAGCTACATTTGTCTCGAAATACACCAAGAAATGAAATCTGTACTATCTGTCATTTTTATTGCATGCTCAATCTTTTTACAAAGCCTACAAGCACAAGAAGATACTAGCATAACTAAGGGTCTAAGTGGTTCTTTTAGTAATCAACAAGCAAGTTTATTTAAGAATTATTTAGACGATGAAAAGGAACCAATGAAATTGGGTTCTGTCAATTTAAGTTGGAATACAACTATAGAGGATGAAAGATTGCAATTAAGGTACAAGTATTCTAATGATACTGCTTGGAACTATTCTAATACTTTTTCATCGAACGAAACGACATACACATTAGATAGCTTAATTGAAAATAAGTTTTTCACTTGGGCAATAGGTAAGGAAGGAAGTTGGTCGCAAGAAACTAAGTCTCACACAATAGGAATGCATCTGTTTGAGAACGTTGTGGTAAAAAGCGGTCCTGAGAAGGTTAAAATTACTTGGAGTATAGATTACAATGTAGCTAAAGAATTAGGTGATAATCATATGAAGGCTATTATTAGTTACAACACTGATATTGGGAAGAAAAGAGCTAAAAAGGGAATGGAAGGCAGTGAGTGGATGTTTACAGAGACATTTTCATTAACTCAGAATAAGTTTGAAGTAAACGATTTAATTGGTCATGAAAAATATCATTTCAAAATTGGTCTCGCTCCTAATGGCGGCTTAGAAGAGAATAAAACAGATAAATCCTCCATGGTTTGGTCAGGTACTGTGAAAGCCAAAACAGAAAGAGGTTGGGGCTTCGCTAAATTCTTAATTCTAATTGGTTCCTTAGGATTTTTTATCTATGGGATGAAACTTATGAGTGAAGGTTTGCAGCAGGCTGCCGGTAGTATGTTGAGGAATATGTTAGGCTCCATCACAAAGAATAGAGTGAAAGGTGTGTTGACTGGTTTTGGGATTACCTCTTTAGTTCAATCATCTTCTGTAACAACTGTGATGACTGTAAGCTTTGTGAATGCAGGATTAATGACACTTAGACAGTCTGCAGGAGTAATGATGGGGGCAAACATAGGTACTACAATTACCGCCTGGATAATATTGATAATAGGGTTTAAGGTAAGTGTTGGTAGTTACGCCTATATGTTGATTGCATTAGCATTTCCGCTATTATTCATTAAAAAAGGAAAGGCTAAGGCATGGGCAACTGCCATAGTTGGGTTTTGTATCTTATTTATTGGACTTGGAGAATTAAAAGATGCGGTGCCTTCATTGGACAAAGATTCTGGGATCGTTCAGTTCTTCTTGGACTTCAAAGATGTATGGTACGGACCAGTAATGTTTGTGTTCTTAGGAGCGCTTGTTACCATTGTAATCCAATCATCTTCAGCCGCAATGGCCTTAACACTTGCTATGGTTGCTAAGGGTGCAATTCCATTTGAGGTGGCTTGTGCTATGGTTTTAGGTGAGAATATTGGCACAACAATTACTGCAGAATTGGCCTCATTAATTGCGAATGTTCATGCGAAACGATCCGCAAGAATCCATTCGATGTTTAACATCGTAGGTGTAGGTTGGGCATTATTATCGTTTCCATTATTTCTGAACCTAATTGGCTATCTAGTTGGTGCTTCCAGTAGTACAGAGTTTGACCCAACAGATACAGGTATGGCCGCAACTGGAATTGCGCTGTTTCATACAATGTTCAATTTAACAAATGTCATCTTGTTGATCTGGTTTGTTCCACAGCTAGTCAATCTTGCGGAAAGAACAGTCGTTTCTAAAGGTGAGTCCGACGAAGAGTTTAAACTAGATTTCATAGGGGGACCTTTAGGGTCAACTGCTGAGTTGTGTATTTTGGAAGCAGAGAAAGAAGTATCAAAATTTGGGAATGTTACATCAAGAATGAATGGTTTTGTAAAGACCATTATTAATTCTTCTAGCCGAAAGAAGAAGAATAAACTTTTAGGAAAACTAGAGAAATATGAAGAAATAACGGATCGTGTTGAGGTAGAAATAGCAGATTATTTGTCTAAAGCTGCTCGTTTAGAAATGAGTGAGAACGCTTCTGCAAGAATGCGAGGAATGTTAAGCATTACCAATGATCTTGAAAGGGTTGGTGACATATTCTTTCAAATTAGCAAAACACTTGAAAGAAAAGAACAAGAAAAATTATATTTCACACCTGAACAAAGAGATGGCTTGAATGATATGTTGAATCTTGTTGAAAATGCATTTGAGATCATGAACAAAAATTTAGGCAACTCTCCTAACAATGTTACATTGGATGAAGCCATAGCTTCAGAGAAAGAGATCAATCAATTAAGAAATAAGTTAAGAAAAAAGCACCTCAAGCAAATGGAAACTGGTGAAATCAATATACCAGGTGCACTCATTTATGCGAATGTCTTTTCTTCATTAGAAAAGGTGGGAGACCACATCATAAACGTTTCAGAAGCTAGAGTTGGCGAAGTTTAATTGAGGAATCGTCTTAATTGTACGGTGAAATAAGAAAGGACAATGCAAAAACTATTTGCTTGTAATAAAGTGCTCCCAAGCAATTAGCCTCTGTAGCAATTCTCAATTTCATCACTGAAATTTTGCATGATGATGCGGCGCTTTACTTTCATGGTTGGTGTCATCTCTCCTGTATCGATTCCCCAAACGCTTCCTGCCAATATGATTTTCTTAATTTGCTCATATTGAGCAAATTCTTTGTTGTAATGTTCGATCTCTTTCATGATCCGCTCTTTGATCCGCTCCAACTTTACCATTTCTTCCGGGCTGCTGTATTCAATGTTTTTTCTACGGCACCATTCTTCAAGAAATTCAAAAGCTGGTTGTACGATGGCTGCGGGGTGCTTTTCTCCTTCTCCAATCACCATTATTTGTTCAATGAAAGAAGATTCTTTCATTTTATTCTCCAACAATTGAGGGGCAACATATTTCCCACCCGAAGTTTTGAAGGTTTCTTTTTTCCTGCCGGTAATTTTTAAATATTCTCCCTCTACCAATTCACCAAGATCTCCAGTTTTAAACCAACCATCTTCAGTGAAAACTTCTTTTGTGGCTTCTACATTGTTGTAATATCCTACCATTACGTTCGGACCCTTGGCCAATATTTCACCATCTTCAGCAATTTTAATCTCAACATTGCTCAATGGGCGGCCTACTGTTCCAATGCGAATGCCATCATTGTCCTCCTCATTGACTGCTAGCACTGGTGAAGTCTCTGTTAAGCCATAACCTTCCATA
>PAVT01000046.1 GCA_002713165.1 Verrucomicrobiota bacterium | reverse complement strand
TTGTTTATTAGACTATTAAATTACTAAATATCTCTCTTTTTTCCTATAAAAAAACAATGATTTCTTACATCGAACTCACGTTCTTTAGGAAATATAAGGCACAGCAAAGAAAATTCACATGAAGTTCAGAAGGTGATTTTACGAAGTAATTCAAAACTAATAAAGGAAATAGATAAGCAAATTGCAACCGTAAAAGTTGAAATAGAAAACCTAATAAATAAGGATGAACATCTAAAATCCAAAGTGGATAAATTGCTCAGTATTAAAGGTGTTGGGGTTTTAACAGTTGCCACTATCATTGCCGAAACTCTCGGATTTCAATTTGTGAAAAATGTTAAACAATTAGCTAGTTACGCAGGATACGACGTTGTTCAGAGAGAATCGGGAACATCCATAAAAGGGAAAACTAAAATCTCTAAAAAAGGGAACAGATATATTAGAAATGCGCTTTACTTTCCTGCAATGGTAGCCTGTAGATACAATGAATCGTTAAAAAATACTTACATCAGAATAATCGAGAAGAAGCCTTCGAAAATGGTCGGACAAATAGCAATTCAAAGGAAACTACTCATACTACTGTATACGCTATGGAAAAAGGATGAAATGTTTATCGAAAATTATCAAAAAAATAGCTCCACAGATGCCTGTGAAGCTACACGGGATAGAATCAATCAAATTGATCTTCCTTAGAGTGAAGTAAAAATAAATATTTTTCCAGTTTTACTTGGATTTTATAACAGTACCTTTTTTTATTGGATATACTCCCTAAATACTTTTTGAAATTTTTCAATCTTTGGACGGACCACCATTTGACAATATCCTTTATCAGGATTGTTTTTGTAGTAATCCTGATGATAGTCTTCTGCAGGATAAAAGTTCTCTATTGGACTAATTTCCGTCACAATTTTATTCCCGAATGCATCTGAATCGTCCAACGCCTGTTTAATGGCAAGGGCTGTTTCTTTTTGAATTGAATCATGATAAAATACAACGGATCGATATTGAGTACCAACATCAGCACCCTGTCGATTCAATGTAGTGGGATCATGTGTATTCCAGAACACTTCTAACAATTGGGCAAATTTGATCACATCATCGTCAAATTCAATTTGAACAACTTCTGCATGCCCTGTTGCTCCTGAACATACCTGTTCATAGGTAGGGTTTTTACGAAGACCGCCAGAATAGCCGGAAGTCACTCTTCTTACTCCTTTCAATTGCTTAAAGATTCCCTCTGTGCACCAAAAGCATCCAGAACCGAATGTTGCTTTTCTAATCATGTATTCGTCTTTAATTCCATTTTATAATGCCAAATATTACATTCTTCAAATTGAGGCCCAACTTTTTTAAATCCTTGTCTACCATAGAAATTAACTGCCTTCAATTGCGCATGAAGGTACAAGTAATCTCCTGCATTGGTAGCATCCTCTATCACCTTGCTCAACAACAATTCGCCGTACTTGTTTCCACGATAAGCCGCAAGTATTGCAAATCGTTCCAGTTTAACCCCTTTCTCTGTCCTTCTCCAACGTGCAGTCCCAATGGCTGTTTCATCAAGCAACAATAAATAATGTTGACTCTCTTCTTCAAATTCATCAAACTCTTCCTCCTCCTCTACTTCTTGTTCATTGATAAAGACATCCGTGCGAATTCTTCTGCAGCTTTCGAATGCTTTTTTGTCATTCGCTCTGATGGGCAATATTTTAATTTTTTTTTGCTTCATTCTAAATTCGATGGTTAACAATAATTAACAGCAATGGCAAGGGTTTCAGCGGGAGTGAGTTTTACTTTTGAATCTTAAAATTAATGAAAGCTATGGAAGAGAAAATTGCCATTGATCAAAGTAATGGTCCCGCAGAACCAGTTTCAACTGGAACGGACATTAAAGCCCTCAATGAAAAGATTAAAGTTGAAAGTGCCTTTGTTGACCTTTTGAATATGGAAATGAATAAGGTCATCGTTGGACAGAAGGAAATGGTTGAGCGCCTGATGGTAGGCTTACTTTCCGATGGACACATACTTCTAGAAGGTGTACCAGGCCTTGCAAAAACACTGGCCATCAACACCTTGGCCACAGCCATCAAAGCAGACTTTAGTCGCATTCAATTTACACCCGACCTTTTGCCAGCTGACTTGATCGGAACAATGATTTACAGTCAGAAGAAAGAAGAATTCACCATTCGCAAAGGCCCGATTTTTGCCAATTTCGTTCTGGCAGATGAAATCAATCGCTCTCCTGCTAAAGTTCAAAGTGCTTTGCTCGAAGCGATGCAAGAAAAACAAATTACAATTGGAGAGGAAACCTTCAAATTACCTCAACCATTTCTTGTTTTGGCCACACAAAACCCCGTTGAGCAAGAAGGAACATATCCTCTTCCAGAAGCTCAAGTAGACCGTTTCATGTTAAAGGTGGTACTCGATTATCCCAAGAAAGAGGAAGAAAGGCTCATCATCCGAAATAACCTCTCTGCAGAGGGAACAACGAAAGTCAATCCGGTTGTCAGTCCAGAAGAAATCATAAAAGCGAGGTCAATTGTTCGGGAAGTATACATGGATGAGAAAATTGAGCAATATATCCTCAACATTGTTTTCGCGAGTCGTTATCCTGAAGAACACGGTTTGACTAAGATAAAGCCGTGGATCACTTTTGGGGCTTCTCCACGTGCTAGCATTAGCCTAGCAATGGCTGCAAAAGCCTATGCATTTATCAAACGTAGAGGATATGTTATTCCCGAAGATATTCGTTCCATTGCAAAAGACGTGATGCGTCACCGCATTGGATTGAGTTATGAGGCAGAGGCAGAAAACATCACAACCGAAGACATCATCAACGAAATATTGAACGCTGTTGAAATTCCTTAAGCTGATTGTATTTTGAAAAAAGCAAAACGCAACACACAGGAGCTTCTTAAGAAGGTAAGAAAGATAGAAATTAAGTCCAAAGGACTCTCCAATCAAATTTTTTCCGGAGAATATCATTCGGCCTTTAAAGGAAGAGGCATGGCTTTTAGTGAGGTAAGAGAATACCAATTGGGTGATGAAATACGCACCATTGATTGGAATGTCACTGCCCGTTTTAACCATCCGTACGTCAAAGTTTTTGAAGAAGAAAGAGAAATGACGGTTATGTTGTTGGTGGATGTAAGTGGATCTAAAAACTTTGGAACCAAAGGTCAATTGAAGCAAGATATGATCACAGAAATATGCGCAGTTCTTGCGTTCTCCGCCATCAACAACAATGACAAAGTAGGAGTAATTTTCTTTAGTGATCAGATTGAAAAATTCATTCCACCCAAAAAAGGTAAAAGCCACATCTTGATGATCATAAGAGAGTTGATCGATTTTGAGCCTCAGCATCAAGGCACAAATATCAAAGAAGCACTGCGCTACTTTACTCTTGCCATCAAGAAACGATCAACGGCCTTTTTAATCTCAGATTTTCTTTCAGATAATTATGAAGATGAATTGCGCATCGCCAATAAAAAACACGATTTGATCGCTTTGCAAATTTATGATGAACGTGAACTTGAAATTCCCAATGTAGGACTGATACAATTGGTAGATGCTGAAAGTGGAGAAAATGTTTGGTTCAACAGCAGCAGTAAACGCAACAGATCTCTTTATTCTCAAGAGGCTTTAAAGAAACAAGCATTGATTGAAAATAGCTTGAAAAAAAGCGGTGTTGATCATGCAAAAATTGCCACTCATCAATCTTACGTCCAACCTTTGATGAACCTTTTTAAACGACGAGAACACAGAAGATGATTAGGTGCAGTTCATTTTTGTTTTTCCTTGTTTTTGCGCTTCACTTGAACGCTCAAGACGTCTCTGCGTTTTTGAGCAATGATCAAATTCGTATTGGTGAGCAAAGCACCATTGAATGGGAATTGCGATGTTCTACAGGCTCGAAAGCCATAAAATTGCCGGCCATTGGAGATACCATCAGCAAACAGATTGATGTGATTGATTTGTCTGAGATTGACACTACTTATGATCAGGAAAACATAGAGGTCAAAATATTCAAACAAAGGATCACCATCACTTCTTGGGACAGTGGTTTTCATGCTATACCACCTTTTGTTTTCATTGTTGATGACAAAGAATATAAAACAGCACCACTTTTACTTACGGTAAATACTGTTGAACTCAGTGATGAGCAAGACATCAAAGACATCAAAACCATCATCGATGAACCCTTTTCACTTTGGGAATGGATAAAAGCCAACTTATGGACCATAGTGCTGATCAGCGCCGGTCTGATTGCTTTTTGCATCGGGGTCTATTTCTACCTCAAATATCTAAAACGTCCAAAAACAGCGCCTATCGAATTTATTCCAAAAGAAACAGCAGATCAATTGGCCATCAAAAAATTGGAATTGTTAAAGTCGAAAAAATTATGGCAATCTGGAAACGTCAAAGGTTTTCACGTCGAATTATCTCACATATTAAGAGAATACATTGAACACCGTTATCAATTCAGGGCATTAGAGTTGACAAGAGATGAAATTTTGGCCTTGATGGCTAGAACATCTCAATTGAGTAAAGAATTGACCCTTACCTTGGATCACAATTTGTCCCTTTCCGATATGGCAAAATTTGCCAAGGTACAACCGCTTGCAGATGAAAACGAAAAAGCCTTACAATTTGCCTTTCAATTCGTTGAGGAAACGAAATTTAAGGAAAAGACCGCAGAAGACTCGCCTGTAAAAGAACAATCAATTCAAAAAGGAAAGGAGGATCAGAATGCTTAGGTGGTGGAATGAAATACAATTTGCAAATCCTGAGCTGTTTACGCTTTTTGCACTCATCCCCATTCTTGGTGTTGCTTACTTTTTAAAATTGCGCAAACAAAAAGCAAGTATTCGTCTTTCCACGACCGCTTTTCTGCCAGCATCTCAAGGTGAGTTTATTCAATGGCTGAAACACTTGCCCTTTGTCCTCACCCTCACTGCACTCGCCTTGTTATTTATGGCCTTAGCACGTCCACAATCCTCCTTAAGTTGGCAAGATGTCACTACTGAAGGCATAGACATAGTCATTACCTTAGATATTTCAGGAAGTATGCGCGCCGAGGACTTAAAACCCAACAGGCTTGAAGCTTCGAAAAATGTAGCCTTAGAATTTATTGGCAGTCGGCCCTCAGACCGAATTGGGCTTGTCACCTTTAGCGGTGAAAGTTTCACACAATCGCCCTTGACCACTGACCACGCAGTACTGAAAAATTTATTCAAGGATATCAAATTTGGCATGATTGAGGACGGTACTGCTATAGGATTGGGACTTGCAACCGCTGTGAATAGATTGCGAAACAGTGATGCCAAGAGCAAGGTGGTTATTTTACTCACAGATGGCTTCAACAATCAAGGCTCCATTCCTCCATTGACCGCAGCAGAAATCGCAAGAGAATTTGGAGTTCGCGTATACACCATAGGTGTAGGAACCAAAGGCTTAGCACCTTTTCCTTTTCAAACACATTTTGGAACTACTGCCTATCAACAGGTTGAGGTTAAAATTGATGAAGAGAGCATGAAAGAAATTGCTAAGATGACAGGTGGACAATATTTTCGTGCAACAAACAACAGAAGCCTTGAGGCCATTTACGAAGAAATAGACAGTCTTGAAAAATCCAAAATTGAAGTGACAGAATACAGAAAGAAAAATGAAGAATTTTTGCCATTTGCATTGCTGGCTGCACTCTTACTGCTGATGGAATTTGGATTAAAAAACACCTTACTAAAGACGATTAATTGATGTTTAGATTTGAACATACATGGGCTTTGTGGGGATTGTTGATCCTTCCATTGATGGTACTCTTATTTTTCTTGGTCAAACAATGGCGTAAAAAAGCACGAAATAGGTTTGCAGAACATCAATTGTTTCAGCAATTGATGCCTGAATATTCAAATTTCAGGTTTCGATTAAAGTTTATATTTTATTTGATTGCCTTTCTTTTCTTATTGATCGGGATAGCAAACCCTCAAATTGGCAGCAAACTAGAAGAAATAAAAAGAGAGGGCATTGACCTCATTGTTGCCATCGACGTTTCAAACAGCATGAAAGCAGAAGACCTCTCACCTAATCGATTAGAAAGGGCAAAGAGGGCAATGTTACAGTTACTTGATGAACTTAAAAGTGACCGCCTTGGCATTATTGTGTTCGCAGGTCAAGCCTATACTCAGTTGCCAGTAACCACAGATTACTCCGCTGCTAAATTATTTTTAAACACCATTGATACTGACATTGTACCAACTCAAGGCACTGCCATTGGCGCAGCTATTGACCTGGCCTCCGAATCCTTTGATTTTGAAAGCGGAGGAAATAAAGCCTTGATTGTTGTCACCGATGGAGAGAATCACGAGGACAATGCTGTTGAAGCTGCTCGATTGGCCAATGAAAAAGGAATTCGTGTCTACACCATCGGAATGGGGACTCCTACTGGAGCACCAATCCCAACAACTGCAGGTGGTGGAAGAAGAAGCTTTCGCCAAGATCAAAATGGGAACACTGTAATCAGCAGCCTCAATGAAGAAATGCTGAGAGAAATTGCCTTTGCTGGAGATGGCGCCTACATAAGGGCAACAAATGCTAGTGCAGGCTTTGAGCAAATTTTGGATGAATTAAGTGGTTTGGAAAAAAGTGAATTTGAGAGCCAAGTGTATACCGACTATGAGGACAGATTTCAGTTTTTCATCGCTGCTTCAGTCTGCTTTCTTCTTGCTTCTATTTTGTTGAATGAGCGAAAAAGTAAAATTGTTGAACAGTATAATTTGTTTGAAGAATGACCCACTGTTTGAAACTCTTTTTAATCCTCTGTATTTTCAAAAGCAGCTGGCTGAATGCCCAAAGTGCATACCAAGACATGCGCAACGGAAATAAACTCTACAATACAAATGACTTTGAGCAAGCCGAAGTCTTTTATCGACAAGGTTTAGGAAAAGAAGATGCCAAAATAAAAGCTCCATTCAATCTTGGTGATGCCCTCTATCGACAAGGTAAATATGAGGAAGCCACCAAATACTTTAGCATGGCGGCAGCTGAAACAGAAGATAAAAAAGAGCGCTCCACAGCTTACCACAATCTTGGAAATTCCTTATTGAAAAACCAAAAACTTAAAGAAAGTGTTGAAGCATACAAGCAAGCATTGATCAACAATCCTCAAGATGAAGACAGCAGATACAATTTGGCTTATGCTCTAAAACAAATCAAACAGCAGGAACAAGAACAGCAGGAACAAGAAAACAAAGAAGAGAAGAAAGAAGAACAAGAGCAGCAAAATCAAGAACAACAAGAACAGCAGGAACAAGAACAACAGCAAAAGCAAGAGCAGGAGCAGGAACAGGAGCAGGAACAACAAGAACAAGAACAGCAGGAGCAAGAACCGCAACAACAAGAGCAAAAAGAACAGCTGTCCAGGGAAGATGCAGAACGTCTGCTAGAAGCATTGAATCAGCAAGAGAAGGAAGTTCAGGAGAAACTTAAGAAGAAAAAAATTAAAGGGGTAAAAATTGACATAGAGAAAGACTGGTAAATGAAAAACACATTCTTATTTATTTGTTTGTTTTTCTTGAGTCTATTGACTTGGGCAGGTAAAGTTGATTTCAAGGCCGAATTGAGTAGTTCGACCGTGGAGGTCGGCCAACGCTTTCGAATAACTTTTAGTGTAAACACCAATTTCAGCAATTTGATTGAGCCAGACCTTTCACGTTTTAAATTGTTGTCAGGACCTAACCAATCATCAAGCACTCAAATCATCAATGGCAATGTGAGCCAAGAATTGTCCGTAAGTTACATATTGGTTGCCACCGAAGAGGGTACTTACAGCATTTCTCCGGCCACTGTAACTGTTCAGGGAACAGATTACAAAAGCAATGCCCTTCAACTCGAGGTTGTTGCTACCTCAAGCAACAGTGCTAATGCAAGAAGGAATCAACAACAAAAGAGGAAATCAGCAGGCAATCAACTGAAAGATCAAATTTTTATCCGTGCTTTTGTAGACAAAACATCTGCTTATGTTGGAGAAAGAATAACCGCAACCTACAAGATCTATTACAAACAAGACATTCTCGATTATGACCCCACCAAGAATCCTGATTTATCCGGTTTTTGGACCTATGATTTAGACCTCAGTAACCAAAGAGGAACTGTAGAAAATTACAATGGCAGTAGATACAATGTGAGTACGCTAAAAAAAACGGTGCTGTTTCCTCAAAAGTCAGGAGAGCTCTTGGTCGACCCCTTGGAGATGCACATGGTCATTCGTGTAAGAACCAATAAGCGCTCTATATGGGGATACGTGTATGACAAGAAAGAAATAACAGTAGCAAGTCAACCAATCACCATTCGAGTATCCCCCTTGCCTAAAAAAGGTAGACCTGACAACTTCTCAGGTGCCGTTGGTAATTTCAACATGAGTTTAGTTGCCAGTAAAGACAGTGTTTTGGCCAATGATGCCATTGACGTTACCTTGAAAATTAATGGCGAAGGTAATCTTCCGCTTATATCGGCTCCTAAATTGAATTTCCCCTCAGATTTCGAGGTATACGACCCTGAAACAGAGAATAATTTCAGCACCAATGCCTCGGGTGCAAAAGGAAGTAAAACATTTAAATACTTAGTGATTCCGCGTCATTCAGGCAACTTTCGCCTTGAACCCTATGAATTTAGCTTCTTTGATTTAGCGAGTAAGAGCTACAAGACTTTAAAAAGTGATGCCTTAAAATTTAAAGTTGAAAAAGGGGATGAAGATCAGAACATGGTGTTCAGTGCCAATAGAAAAGAGGAGGTTGAAATCTTAGATACGGACATACGCTACATTCATAAGAATATCCAAATTGAAAAGGATAACAGTCCTTTTTTCGGCTCCTTGCTCTATTATACTTGCTTGGCATTTATTGCCTTGTTAGCATCAGCAATTTACGTTGGCTCTAAGGTTTTTAAGAGAAGAAAGCAAGACCATGTGGGTCTAAAAAAGTCAAGAGCGAAAAAACTCGCTCAAAGACGCCTCTCAAAAGCGAGATCACTTCTCAAATCAAACGAAATGGATGCTTACTATGAAGAAATTTCCAATGCACTTTACGGTTATTTTTCAGACAAGTTCAACATCCAGCAATCAGAACTAATGCTCGATAAGATTATTGAAAAACTAGAATTCTCTACAAAAAAACCTGAACTGATCTCTGCCTTAAAGGAAGTGCTTGAGCAAGCAGAAATGTCGCGTTTTGCAGGGGGAACAACTGCTGATGCAGAGCAACTTTACAAAAATGCCTCTGAGCTCATTCTTAAAACTGAATCGGCATGATAAAACTGTTCAAACAAAGCTTCTTTCTATTGTATGTTTTCGCATTTACACTAAATGTAAGTTCCCATCCTTTATTGGACTCCGCGCAATATGCATATGATCAGCAAAATTTTAAAAAAGCAGCCGAATTCTACAGCAAATTATGTGAAATTGACCCTCAAAATGCAGATTTACATTACAATTTAGGCAATGCTTACTTCAAACATCAAGCTTTGGCTAAAAGTATATTGCACTATGAAAAAGCATTAAAAATTATTCCACAACACCAAGATGCAGCGCACAACTTAAAAATTGCCAATCAAAAAACAGTAGACAAGGTAGAGTCTGTTCCAGAACTATTTATTTACAGATGGTGGCGAAGTATTTACAACCTCTACCCTGCTGATACCTGGGGATTAATTTCCATTGTTTTGTTGCTAATGTGTCTCCTTGGTTTATCCATATTCTTGTTTGCAAGTAAGGTACAACTGAAAAAGATAGGATTTTATGGGGGCTTGTTTAATTTATTTTTTGGCTTCATCTGCATTCTTCTTGCGTATAATCAAAGAAGTTACATGCAAACCTTCTCATACGGAATCATCATGGATGCATCTGTAAATGTCATCAGTTCACCATCAGCTGGCAGTTCTCAGCTATTTGTTTTGCACGAAGGAACCAAGGTGAAAATGAAGACAAAAGACAACAACTGGATAAGAATTGCACTGCCCAACGGAAATGAGGGTTGGATCGCAGATAAGTACATTGAATCAATTTAGATTCAATACACGCCTTTGTATTTTCTTACAAACCATTCTGTTGAAAAAAGTACGACGAGTATCAAGAAAACCCATTCGAATTCTACCAATTCATCAACGTCTTCTGTGATGTATGCCATAGATGAAAAATCTTCCCGAGCACTAAGGTTTGATGCAATCAAACCAATGTCTCCAATGGTAAAAAAATCTCCTCCTGTCTCGGCAGACATCTGGTATAATAGGTTATGATTTGCGCGCGTAGTCAATTCCTCAAGCGCTAATTTCTTCACAACAAAACTGCCTCTCTCCTCAAATACCTTTCCTTGTAAATTGGTTTTCGCCACGAAAGTGTACTTCCCTTCCTCTAACGCTCCAATCCTTAAAGAATAAGCCTCTTCTTTCGGACTGAAACTATATGTAAATTCTCTGCCCTCTTCATCTTTTAAAATCAATGAAACCTCTTCAGAATTTACCAGATCATAAGAGGCATTAAAAAGCTGAGCATCAATACGAATATCTTCTCTTTCAAAAAACTCCTTCTCAAAATTCAATCGAAAAAAACTACGGTCTGATTTTAAGGCCAAATACTGCACGATCTTCCGAATTAGCTCATCAAAGGCGTCATGGTTTTCAAACATTCTGAAATCGCTTAAAGACCATCGCCAAATGCCCTCACCAAACAATCTACCTATCTTTCGTTCATTTTTTTCTTTGAAGGTAATTATCGGATACTTTGTAGCAACATTGCCTATTCGTTGGTGCAAAAGAACCTTATTTGCACTGAAGTTTGCAGGCAAATTCATGGGCACTATTAGTGGAGGATAATTTTGCAAACTTTTTGCTAAGCCTTCAGAGATAGTAAATAGGCTAAAGTTTTTCTCCAAAATTGGAGTCGCTTCATTTTTTTGCGCTGATACAGCCTTACTGGAGGCTAGTCCAAAAGGAGCGTCCAGTGAGGGCCACCTTGGACCCATAATAAACAGCGGAATGTCAGTATTTAATAATCTTCCCATGAGTGCACGTTCTGCATTCGATGTTCTTTTTTGATTATGGTGCAAAAGAATTAAGTCATAAGGCAAGTCCTGATCTGTGTAAGAATCAAAATATGATTGGTCAAGTGTGTAATTCTCACTTTTTTCGATGCTTCTGCGAATGGCACCTAAATCAGGATGGGGCGCATTGGACAACAACAAAATACGTTGACGACCATCAATTACATCAATGTAAAATTTACGGTCATTATTCTTGACATTTTTCTCATTCTCCAGAGGTAAAACACTCAGCCTGTATTCTTGCACTCCAATCTCCTCAGCAGTTAAAAGAGTCTTCATTGTTAAGAATTCATCATTTGATTCAAGCAGAAAGGTATCTTCAAACAGCACCTTGTCGTTCTGTTGAATTTGCACTTTAAGTTGATTGTTGGCTCCATTATCTACCTGAATATCAAACTCTACTGGAAATTCGTTTCCCAAGAAAGCTATTTTATTGTTACGAATAGCACTGATTCTCAAATCTTTGTATCTATTGGTATCTCCACCTGCAACCGTATAAATCGGATACTCTGATCCCTTGGTAATGTATAAGGGATTAGATCCACGATTGTATAAGCCATCAGAATAAAGCAAAACTGCTGCAACATTGCGATTTACATAGCGGCTTTCAATCCCTTCAAATACACTTTGATAATTTGTAATTAGTCCGGAATAATCAGCTTTGGATTTTTTAGGAATAAGGCCTTCGTCAAATAAATAATGATCTACTTTAAAATTCTGTTCCAACTGAACTTTTAACCTTTCAATCGCGGAGGACGGATCCTCAGACACTGCGGTTGAATCTGAGGAGTACTTCATGGATTGAGAGTTGTCTTCCGCAATGATAATTATTGGTGCCTCAACTGAACGGTCAAAGTGTTTGACCAAAGGCGATAGCAGTAAAATCGCCAATAATGTGATGGCTGTAAAGCGCATGGATGCCAGTATCCAAATCCAAGATTTAGAAATTTCCTTGAGTTTTTTGTCCTTACGGTAAAGAAACACCGTGAACATTAAGGCCACGGAAAGACAAATCAATGTGTACCACACCGGATATGGAAAAACAATGTTCATGTAGAATTCCTCGCTTAGGTCAACATAGCTCCACAGACATTCAATGTCTGTCCAGATACATACGTTGATAAATCTGATCCTAAGAAAAGGACAGCATTGGCGACATCTTCAGGTGTCCCTGCTCTACCTAGGGGGACACTTTTCAACCATTCGTTTACAGTGTCTTCTCCAAGTTCAGCTGTCATTTCAGTCGAAATAAATCCGGGTGCAATAGCATTGCAGCGAATGTTTCTACTTCCTAACTCTTGTGCAATAGATTTGGTAAAACCAATGATTCCTGCTTTTGATGCTGCATAATTCGACTGCCCAGCATTTCCTCTAATGCCCACGACTGAACTGATGTTGATGATGGATCCTGATCGTTGTTTCAATAAAGTTCGTTGAGCCGCTTTCGTGATGTTAAATACCGATTTCAGATTGGTATTCATGACTTCATCCCATTGTGCTTCATTCATGCGCATTAAAAGTCCGTCTCTTGTAATGCCTGCATTGTTCACGATAATGTCAATTCTGCCAAAAGATTCTACAACATTTGCGATCAACTGCTCAGATGCTTCATAATCAGCTGCATTTGACTGATACGCTTTCGCTTCCACACCATACACTTTAAGCTCAGTTTCTATTTCTTTAGCCGAAGCAGCAGAGGAAGCATAAGTAAATGCAACATTTGCCCCAGAAGCGGCCAATTTATGTACAATGCCTTTGCCAATGCCCCTTGTTGCACCTGTCACCAATGCCACCTTTCCTTCCAATAATTTCATAGCAATATATTTTATCCAAAGATAAGATTTTGATCAGCTTTGATCAGTCCATTTGGGGTAAACTCCAAATTTAAAATTCACAAGAATACTCTTTGCCTTCGTCTGCAAACTCTGTCTCTCGAAAAATTTCTTTTGCCTCTTCCAACAACAAGCTTTTGTTTCGGTATCGGTTCGAAACATGACCAATCAATAGCTTTTTTGCATTGGATAGTTGGGCGATTTTTGCTGCTGATGATGCGGTTGAGTGAAACGTTTTTTTGGCGCAGACTTTATCTTTCTCCGCGAAGGTAGCCTCATGGTACAAAAGACCGACATTTTTGATGTACTCAACTATCTTCTCAGAGTAGGCTGTATCTGAGCAATAGGCATAAGATTGAGGCGCATAAGGTGGTAAAGTAATCTCTTCATTGGGCACCACATTTCCATTGGATTCCTTAAAATCATTTCCCTCTGTGATGCTTCTTCGCATGTGTTTTGGAATGGCATATTGCTGCAGTGCATCTTTATTCATTCTTCTCAATCCCATTTTTTCTTGAAAGAGGAATCCAAAGCACGGAATGCGATGATGCAAGGGGATGGAGGATATTTTGATTTTTTTATTCTCAAAAAGCAATTGGTCTGGCTTTTCTACAATGTTAAACTCTAACTCAAAAGACAGTTGACTTCCTGCATCATTAAATTGCATCAGAACGATTTCCTTTAGTCCTCTGGGACCATGTACATGCAGTTTTGTTGTTCTGCCTAGCAAATGCATGGTCGATACCAAGCCCACTAATCCGAAAAAATGATCCCCATGAAGATGAGAAATAAATACGTGTTGAATGCCCTGTATCTTCACAGCATTTCTTCGCAATTCTACTTGAGTACCTTCACCACAATCCACCAAAAAAAGGTGATTGTCTTGACGAACTATTTGTGCACTTTGATGACTATTTATAGTAGGCAAGGCTGAACCATTTCCAAGGATCAGAACAGACAATGCCATTAATTCAGCTGATCACCTTTCTGGTTAAAGCCTTTTTCCAATTCATCCATGAATAAATAATCGATGGCCTCACTTAAGGTGGGTGTAATGTTAAGGACTGAACCCAATTGAGAAATATCTATCAACTTCATAATGGTCGCATTTAGATTGCAAAGAACCAAGCATCCATTGTTTTCTTTGGCAATACGATTCGCAACCAATATTACACTTAATCCAGAAGAATCGCAGTACCCTACATCTGAAAGATCAATGATGAAGTTTTTTATCTTCTTTCCGTTTAACACCACCAATTCCGCTTTTAATTCGGGAGATAATTTAGCAGTGAATTTATCTTCATGCACCTTTATTAAGGTATATTTTTCTAATTCTTCTATGGTGTATGACTCAGAATTCATGTTAATTCAGTTTGCAACAAATTTATAAAAATAAAGGTAGGCCGAAATTTATGAAGCAAGTAAATAAAGAACTGCCATTCGGATGGCCACTCCATTTTCTACTTGATTTAGTATTATAGAAGTTGATGAATCTGCTACAGAAGAAGAAATTTCAACTCCTCGATTAATGGGACCAGGATGCATAATTATGGGCGTATGATTTAATCGATCAAGACGTTCCATCGTCAAACCATACTGTTGATGATACTCCCTAAGTGTAGGGAAATAATTCACTTGATTGCCTTCTTTCCCTTGTCTTTCTAGCTGAATACGCAGCATCATTACAATGTCGGCTTTTGCCAAGGCACTGTCTAGCCTATACTCTACTTCAATGCCTAAGCTCTCAATGTATTTTGGAATCAGTGTAGGGGGACCACAAACTGTGACTTTGGCGCCTAATTTTTGCAAGCAAAAAATGTTCGACAATGCTACTCTAGAATGCAGAATATCACCAACGATGACTATGTTTTTCCCTTTCACAATACCAAACTCTTCCCTTATGCTGTATGCATCTAGCAAAGCTTGAGTAGGGTGTTCATGTGCCCCGTCTCCTGCGTTCACAATACTCGCATCAATGTGCTTCGACAAAAAAATGGGAGCACCCGGGTTTGGATGACGCATCACTACCATGTCGACTTTCATGGCCAAGATGTTATTTACCGTATCAATCAGCGTTTCTCCTTTTTTCACCGAAGAAGCTGATGCTGAGAAATTAATCACATCTGCCGACAATCTTTTTTCTGCCAATTCAAACGATAGTTTAGTTCTTGTTGAATTCTCAAAAAATAGGTTTGCAATGGTCAAATCACGCAAAGAGGGTACCTTCTTAATGGGTCTATTTATGACTTCTTTAAAATTATCAGCAGTCTGAAAAATCAATTCAATGTCTTCTGGGATTAAGGATTTTATTCCTAAAAGATGTTTGCTTGACAATCCACTCATGCTTTGTTCTGCTCTTTTAGAATTAATTCATCTACTCCATCTGACTCATCCCATTTTGCCTCTACACGTTCACTCTCAACGGTATCCACTGTTGTTCCGACATATTTGGCTTCAATGGGTAAATGTCTACTGTAGCGTCGATCTACGAGCACTAATAATTCGACCAAATCAGGTCGACCATAAGCCAACATAGCATCCAAACCTGCGCGAATTGTCCTGCCAGTATACAACACATCGTCAATCAAAATGACACGTTTACCTTCTACGTTAAAATCAATCTGAGTTTTGTTTGCAATGATGGGACTGTCTCTCCTTCTAAAATCGTCTCGAAAAAAAGTAGTATCCAAACTACCCATAGGTATACTTAAGTCGGCATGCTGCTCATTTAACTCTTTATGGATGCGCTTGGCTAAATAAATGCCTCGAGGTTGCAAACCTAAAATTACAGTATTGGAAAAGTCGTCGTGGTTCTCAATGAGCTGAAAACAAAGGCGTTTGATAATGATATCAATCTGGATGCGATTGAGGATAGGCCGCGCGTTGTTCATCAAGGCGCAAATATAATTGAATCGTCTGAATTAGTAGGAATTATTCTGCTTGTGATGATGAAGAATGATCGGCAACGATTTTCCACTCTCCCTCAATTTTTTGCCAAAGCAGGCTAAAATAACCCTGAGGTTCGTCGTTTTTGCGCTTTAAATGCCATTTTCCTACCACAAAGGCATGTGTTTTGTCAATAATATCCAACTTCAGAATGCTAAAATTTAATTGTCCCATTTGCTCTATGTCTGGATAAGCTTTTACATAATTAGCATAGGTTGTTCCCCAGCCATAGGTAGGCCCCCTTCTGCCAACGAACATTAATGAATCTGAATTCCAGTACCCACTCATGTAAGAGCTAAGGTCACCACGATTCCAAGCCTTTTCTTGAATTTCCATGACCAAACGAATTTGGGACTCTGCCAAAGCATTTGTAGAAAGGGATTGACCTTTGACAAAAAAGCCAAGAAAAATAAAAGAAGTCAGTATCAGTATTTGTTTCATTCTACGTAAAAATAAAGTGGATTGAGTTTGTTGTATGCCTTCAACACTACAATCAATTTTTCAGGCTTGTTTTTTAGTTTGTTTTTTTGACTCGCCAATATGGGCTCTTGATCCACATACTCTTGCATTTCTTTACTACTAAGTGCTTTAACCTCAGAAGTTTCAGTATCCAGAAACATATGTTCTAAACGCTTGGAAGATTGTGTCATAGGAAAACCGAAAGCGTCTACTGTCTGAAATGTAGTGACAATGACGGCAGTAAAATGTGCCAAACTGCCCATGTTGATGATTCTCCAAAAACCGCCCTCGACAGAAATGTATACATTCCCAGCTTTGGAATACCCCCAAACAGCATAAGGATCAATACGAATCATTTCGTCGGTCGAATCATTTTCGATGAAAAGCTCTGATTTTCTTACTTCAAAAGCTAGTTGAATCCCAGGTTGATTGGATTTGAATTCATCAAAACTTTGATAAATTCCTTCTTCAAATGGAAATCCAATGTAATACTCTTCCACATTGTATTCATCAATCTGGGCGCATACAGAAATATATATCATACTCATTAAAAAAGTCAACATGAACAGAATGCTTGACCTTATTAAATAAGACTGTCTTTTTTGTATTCTAGAAGACATTACATTTGTTCTACACTCCATTGGCAATAAATATCAAAGTTTGGCGCTTAATTTTAAACAAGAATTGAACCAAAATCGTTTGCTATAAAAATAACTACAATGAAGCAATCCTTAGTGCTTATTTTCTTGGTTTCTGCCTTAAATGCCTGTTCGCAAAACCTTCCACCAAAAACGGTGAAACAAGAGTATGAAATACAAAAATCCGAAGAAGAATGGAGAAGCCAACTTTCTGCTTTTGAATATCAGGTCTTACGAGAAGAGGGAACAGAACAAGCTTTTACTGGAAAGTATGTAGATTGGAAAAAGGCTGGCACTTTCATTTGCAAAGCGTGCGCTCATCCATTGTTTCCCTCGATTACCAAATACAAATCAGGTACTGGCTGGCCAAGCTTCTATCAACCCATCAGTGAGAATGCCATACGTGAGCAATCGGACAATAAGTTTGGATGGAATCGGGTTGAGGTAGAATGTAATCGCTGCGGATCTCATTTGGGACATGTTTTTGAAGATGGTCCTGAGCCAACAGGTTTACGCTATTGCATTAATTCTGTGAGTTTAGATTTTAAATCAGATACAGAATAAGCTTTTGCGCTTATTCTTAATCATATTTTAAAAAAGAATACCCTTTGAAAGTTTATGTTGGTGGCGGTTGTGCTTCTAAAAAGGGATTGTCGAGCCATTTTTTTAGGTCAACCTTAACAAAAAGATTGAGTCTTAAAAACGCTACTAAATTCTATAGATGCCAAGGGTGTTTTGTTAGTGTTTTGACTGCTTTTAAGATTAGAATCGTTAAAAAAGCAGTCCATATTTTATCAAAACTGTATTTTGGCTTGTTCCGATGAAAGATTTGATATACAGATGCTGTTTGAAGTCTCTGAAGAAGATCTCTAACTCACCCTTTAGATTGAGCTTTGGGATATATATTTGTAAAAATTCAATTCACACATGAGTTCAATTATAAAAGCAGACAACATCGTCAAACAATACGCCAATCACCGTGCGTTAAACGATGTATCAATCGATGTACTTAAAGGCTGTGTCTTCGGACTCTTGGGACCCAACGGGGCAGGAAAAACTTCCTTTATTCGCATCATCAATCAAATAACCGGCCCGGACAGTGGCCAAGTCTATTTTGATGGAGCACCCATAAAGCCTGAAGATGTTAATCATATAGGGTATTTGCCTGAAGAAAGAGGATTGTACAAAAAAATGGAAGTGGGTGAACAAGCCATGTACCTGGCCCAATTGAAAGGTATGTCGAAAGCCATGGCCAAAGAAAGGTTGAAAGAATGGTTCAAAAAATTCGATTTGGATACTTGGTGGAACAAGAAGATTGAAGAATTGTCGAAAGGCATGGCGCAAAAAGTGCAGTTCATTACCACTGTATTACATGAACCAAAATTGCTCATTTTGGATGAACCTTTTAGTGGATTTGACCCCATCAATACCAATTTGGTAAAGCAAGAAATTTTGCGCCTAAAAGAAGAAGGGACGAGCATTATCCTCTCTACCCACAACATGGGTTCGGTAGAAGAAATTTGCGAAAACATTGCCCTCATCAACAATTCCAAAAAGATCTTGGACGGAAATGTAAAACAAATTCAACAAGACTTTAAAGAAGGTGTTTACGAGATCGAATTCAAAGGAAGTATGATTGCCTTTACAAATGCCTTGTGGACTGGATGTGAGTTGATTGACTCTCATGAAGAAGACGGCATGCACACAGCCAAAGTCAAGCTCTTGGACCACAAATCACCCAATGAATTGATCAAGGCGGTAATTGGTGAGGTCGAGATTCACGGATTGACAGAGATCATTCCTTCCGTCAACGAAATTTTTATCAAACAAGTCAAAGAAAATTCAGCAAAAAAGGAGGTGAACCATGAGTAAAATAGGATTAATCATTCAGAGAGAGTATTTGACAAGAGTCAAGAAAAAATCCTTCTTGATACTCAGTTTTGTAGGACCAATTTTAATTGCAGCCTTAATGATCATCCCTGCTTGGTTGGCTATTAAAGACGTTGACAATCAAAAAATTGAAGTTATCGATGAATCAGGCTTATTCATCAATCAAATTAAGGACACCAAAGAATTGGAATTCCACTATGAGTTTCGAAGTTTGGCAGATGCACAGGAAGACCTCAACAATGGAGGTGAGTATACAGCCGTGTTGCACATTCCAAAAGTGGTGGTTACTTTGCCTAAAACAGTACAACTCTTTTACAAGAGTAAGCCTAAAGGAAGTTCAGTGCGCTACATGGAAAACGCCATTGAAGAAGTCATTGAAAATAAAAAACTCGAAGACCTTTATAACCTCAGCCTAGACCAAATTAGTGGATTGAGGCCTGATGTTGATATCGTCTCCAAAAAATTGAATGAGGAAGGAGAAACCAAAGAAAGCGCAGGTGCTTTAGCAACAGGCGTTGGAATTGTACTTGCATTCGTCATTTACCTTTTTATTTTTCTATTCGGAGTTCAGGTCATGCGCGGTGTAATTGAAGAAAAAACCAACCGTATTGTGGAAGTGATAATTTCTTCAGTAAAACCGTTCGAGCTTATGATGGGCAAGATTGTGGGCATTGCGGCTGTAGCCTTCACCCAAGTATTCTTATGGATTGTATTGAGTGGAGCCCTCATTATAGGTGCACAACAGTTCTTCAAGGAAGATTTGTTGGATGCAAAAACTGCACAGATAGAACAAATGGAACAAACCCTGGGCACTGAGGCTCCAAAGGTAAGCAAGGGTTCTCAGTTTGTTGCAGAGATCAATAAAAAATTGGAGAGCATCAATTTTCCATTGGTAATCGGCGCATTCTTGTTTTATTTTCTAGGCGGCTATCTGCTTTATGGTTCTTTGTTTGCTGCCATTGGTTCTGCGGTGGACAATGAATCGGACACCCAACAGTTCATGTTTCCCATCACCATGCCGTTGATCTTATCAATTGTATTTGCTCAATTGGTCATGGACAATCCTGACGGAGATGTTGCTTTTTGGACTTCTATTATTCCCTTCACCTCCCCCATTGTTATGATGGTGCGTATTCCTTTCGGAGTTGTGCCTTGGCAGTTGATTTTATCCATGGCCCTTTTGGTCGTAACCTTTTTAGGCACAACTTGGATGGCAGGTAAAATATACCGCACAGGCATATTGATGTATGGCAAAAAAGTAAACTTTAAAGAACTTGGAAAATGGCTCTTCCGCAAAAATTAATGACCATGTCTAAATTGCTCGTCATCGATGATGATCGACCCATTCGCAATGCTTTAAGAGAAATCTTAGAGTATGAAAAATTTACCGTAGAAGACGCTGAAAACGGCGAAGAAGGGCTCAAAAAATTCCAAAAAAATAAATTCGATTTGGTGCTCTGTGACATAAAAATGCCAAAAATGGACGGCATTGAAGTCCTGCAAAAAGTGATGGAGTTGAATGCAGATGTGCCTGTCATCATGATTTCAGGACACGGCAACATTGAAACTGCGGTGGAAGCCATCAAATTGGGTGCCTTCGACTATATCGGTAAACCCCTAGATTTGAACCGACTTTTGGTCACTGTAAAAAATGCCTTGGACCGCACAGAATTGGTAGAGGAAACCAAGGCCCTGAAGAAAAAGGTTTACAAGAGCAAACTCAACGACATCATCGGGGAAAGTGCAGCCATTGGCAAAGTAAAAGAGATGATCGAGAAGGTGGCGCCTACAGATGCACGAGTATTGATCACAGGCAGCAATGGCACAGGCAAGGAATTGGTGGCCCATAACCTGCATCAAAATTCAGGAAGAAAAAGCAATCCATTCATTGAAGTCAACTGCGCCGCCATTCCTTCAGAATTGATCGAAAGCGAATTGTTTGGTCATGAAAAGGGAGCCTTTACTTCTGCTGTAAAACAGAAGAAAGGAAAGTTTGAACAAGCACAAGGGGGCACCCTCTTCTTGGACGAGATTGGAGACATGAGCGCCTCTACCCAAGCCAAAGTTTTGAGGGCATTGCAAGAAAACCGCATTAGCCGTGTAGGTGGAGAGAAAGACATTAAAGTAGACGTTAGAGTACTTGCCGCCACCAATAAAGATTTGAAAAAAGAGATCGCAGAAGGCAATTTTAGAGAAGATCTTTACCATCGATTGTCTGTGATTTTGATCGAAGTTCCTGCCCTGAAAAACCGCAAAGAAGACATCCCCTTGTTGGTGGATTATTTTATGGATGTGGTCTGTAAAGAGCAAGGCATGAACCACAAGTCCATGTCTGCAGCCGCCATTAAAGCCTTGCAAAAATTTGACTGGACCGGCAACATCCGAGAATTGCGCAATGTAGTAGAACGTTTATTGATCTTAGGCAGTGATGAGATTTCTGCAGAAGATGTGGAACGTTATGTACGGCCGCATTGATTAATTAACGTGAATAAAATAGATGAGCCAATTAAAATTTATAATGGTAATATTCTTTGCTTTTCTTATGGGAGTATCACAATTAATTGGGCAACAACCACCCAAACCTAAAGAAGCAGTTTTTTGGTTCAGTAAATGGAAAACGAGTGGAAAGTATAATTTGAACAACATCACCATTCTCATGGATTCTTCAGCTGAAGAAATTAATACTATCCGCAACTCTGAGTTTGCTCAAGCAATGGTAATTGCTTTAAATAACATAGGCTTGAACGCTTCCTATTGTATTAAAGGAAATGATTGTGATATTTCAGGACTAGCCATAAAATTTACTCGACTTAAATCTCAGCAAACCCTATTATCCTATCTAGGTCCAATGCCTATGTGTGCGATATTTGAGATCAAGCAAATAAATTACTTTCCACAAAATGAAAATCGGATGATAAACACAACTTTATCATTGTCTTACAAACATCCGGAAGCAGCAATGTTTTATGGAAGTGAGAAAATTTCAAAGAGGATACTTAAGTCCATAAAATGAACAGCTGTTACACATTGAATTTAAAGTGCATCACGTCACCGTCTTGCACTACATATTCTTTGCCTTCCATGCTCATCTTCCCGGCTTCTTTAGCAGACTGTTCTGAACCGTATTCCATCCAATCGTCAAATTTGATGACTTCTGCATCGTTGCTTGTAATGCTAATTGATTTAATTAATAACTTTTTTATAACATATAACCAATTTAATGCCTATTAGTTATATTTTTTTTGTACCTTTCTTGTTACTATAAACGAAATCGTGAATCTTTTTAAAGATTCTTATTTGATTTAATAAAAACAAAACAACATGAAAAATTTGAATATCATCTTAATCTTTTCCATTCTCACTATTGGCCTTTTCCAATCTTCTTGTTCTAATGAGGAGTATGACTTTGAAGAAGCTAATCCACCAATAAGTATCAATCTAAAAAATACAAATAATAATAAATCAAATAACTTAACTATTAATACAAATCAAACTAATTCATTAAATGCTACTTATGAGAGTCCAACTTATTTATTAGACTTAAATTCAATAATTTCAGATCAAGTTCATATTTCTGTAAGCTCCCCATTTTTAGTACGGTTCTAAATTATAATTTATTTTCATTTAATAAAGCTTCTTGGTTGAAGTGGAGCGCAGCGGAACTGAGACCAAGA
>PAVT01000045.1 GCA_002713165.1 Verrucomicrobiota bacterium | reverse complement strand
CCATTTAACATTATCGCCTCTTTCAGAACCTCTGAACACCATTTTGAACTCATTGTATTTGACACACTCCAAGCTACTACGTATCTGCTAAAAAGGTCAGTTATAGCCACTAAATGCATGGTTTTAGTTTCTCCGTTGGTGTTCTTATGGGCTACCGTTTTTGATATTCGCTTTTTACTTTGTAATTCTCTTAATGGATAAAGTGCATTGTCTGCTCCGTCTAAATCTTCTATCAGGATTAACTTGTTTTTGAGTTCTCTTTGACCGAAGTAGTAAAAGGCATTCTCACTTAGTGTTGTGATCTCTATTCGATCTTCTTCTGGTATTAATTCTCCTACTTTTTCCTGTAAATGGGTTTTGCCTGTTCCGCTACTTCCTAGACTTACTATGTGCAACGGTTGGTTTCGCTTTCTGCTGGTAAAGATTAGGTACATGATGAGCCTGTTTGTTTCTTCTCCAACAACTCCACTTTTTCCAATCAACTCGTTTGTCTTTTCTAATAGTTTGGGTTCTCTAAGGAAGGTTTCTGCTGCTGTTTGTTCGTCTTTGGTTAGCTTGGATGGTTCGTAGGGTTTTGGTTGGTTTTCTTTGATTTGCTTCATCCGGTATTCTTCTAGTTCTCCTGTTAATTCTGCGATGCTGCCGGCTAATAGATTTAATCCTACTTCTAACTTCTCTGCTGTTTTTCTGATTAGTTTTTCGGTTTGGGTGTCGTTGTACAAGTCTAGATTATGCCTTACTGGTGGAACTAAACTATTCTTTAATTCAATCTTTAATGTGCTTCTCATTCTGTCCAAGCCTTCTAATTTGATGCCGCCTAATACTGTTAGTTTAAGTAAATCGTTTTGATAGATTAAGCTTTCGGGGTTGTGGAAGTTGATTCTTTCGGCTGCCATTCAAAAAAAAGTTTTTTGTTACGTATCGGTAACAAATGTACATTATCAATACCATACTAACAACACTCTTACTAATTGTTTATCACTTATCATTAACATATATTTGTCAATACCTTACGGAATAAGGGATTTTTAATACTTATGAGTGTCGATTTTAATAATAGAATGACTCAGGTTCGCAAAGACAAGAACCTATCTAGAGAGCAGCTTGGCAAGTTGATTGGAACTTCTGGGGCTATCATTGGTCGCTATGAGCGTGGAGACATGAAGCCCTCTATTGAGATTGCTGCTAAGATTGCCGAAGCTTTGGAAGTAAGTCTGGATTATTTGGTGGGTTCTGCTGCCGTTGTTGTGAAGGATAAAAAAATGCTTTACCGTTTGGAACTGTTAGAGAAGATTTCTGAGGATGATAAAAACACCATTCTAAAAGTGGTTGATTCTTATCTTAAAGAGGCTCAGTTAAGTTCTACTCAAAGTAAGTTAATGTAAGAAGGAACAGTTCTTGCTTTCAATCAATAAAATCAAAAAATGAAATACCTATCTACTCTCTGCTTGGCATTACTTGTTTCATTCACAGCTATTAGTCAAATTGACTCTTCTAAAAATGGAGTGTTTACTGAGAATATTTCGGAAGCAGACTCTAAAGTCATTTCCTATGCAAAAATCACTTACAAAAACGGAATTAAAGATGGCCCTTTCGAGGGATTTAAAGAAGACGGAACATTACATTTAAAGGGCACATTTAAAAACGGAAAATTAGACGGGAAGCATTTTACCTACTTTAAAAATGGAGAATTAGAGAGAAAGACGTTTTATAAAGATGGAAAGGAGCATGGGGAGAGAACTGTATACTATAGCAATGGGAATGTTCTTTATAAAGTATCTTATAAAGATGGAGAGAAGCACGGCAAGTATGTCGAATATTATGAAAATAAAAAGCTAAAAGCAGACGGTCAATACATAAATGGTAAAAGAGTTGGCGACTTTAATACTTATTCCAAAGAAGGAGTAATTATTGAGACTGAATCACATTAGATAAAGTTAAATGCACTAAGCATATAAACAACTGAAAATACTATAACCAACACAATTAATATTTGTAATGTAACTGTTGTGTAAGGCCAACGAGATAACTCTCTTCCAATTATATTAAATAAGTGCTTCAAGCCTCTTTTGATATCGGACAGGAATAATTCTAACCTAAAATAAAGAATAGCCCTTGCAACAGTCGGATAATCGTAATCAACTTTCTTAATATACTCTTCAGCTCTTTCTCTACCTATCAAGCTAACGAGTTCATCATACGTTGGCTTTGGTATTTTATCAAAATCCATTTATCTGCCATTTGCAAAGTTTGAGATTTGCCCTGCTGCTTCGTACTTATCTGCATTAGATATTTTGAGTAACGTAGTTCCATCAGTATTAAAGTTGATAACATCTTCAACTCCCATGGTCTCGATATTCTTCTTGTAACCAAATGCTGCAACTGCCTTTATTGCTAAAGGAGCAAGAGCTTGTAATCTATCATAGCTTACCATCCCCGGCAATGAGTTTGTCTTACTAATATTTCTAGCGTTGGGACTTTGCAATAGCTTAGATACACTATTGACGATAGGGTCACTTTTCGTCGCACTTAATTCACTTGCATTCTTAGCAAACGAGTAATTCTCTTGAGTGATGTCAGTTATATAGTTTACATTAACTGACTCCCCTCCAAATGTGCCACTCTCCGTTGAAAAGTTCACGGCATAATTAGTTGTAGTAGTAGAAGCATCAATAACTTCTCCATTCGCATCAAGTTGAGTCGTTGTTGTTATAACTTGAACATTTGCTAAACCTTCTCCTGTTCTAGATGACTTATCAGGATTGAGTGATGCTGTAGTGTTTGTTATGATTGCAGTATTTGTTTCGTTGTTAATGGAAACTGAGTAACCTTCATCAATACCTTGACTCTCTAAAGTAGCATTAACAACTTTCTTGTTTAAACCGTCTCCGCCATCGCCACCTTCAGCAGCTAGTCCTCTTGGGTCTCTATAAATGATTGGATTATTATCAAAAGCAACATAAGGACTTTGCCATGGGAACTTAGCAGCTAGAGGATCAATGGATTTCCATCTTCCTAGTCTTGGGTCGTAACCTCTGAACTCTGTATCATAAGCATTTCCGCTTCCTGATATTTCGTCCATCCTTTCCATCCCCTGAAAACCGTAGGTGTAAGCATGATCCTTTCGCATAGAGATGGGCACGGTGGTATTGTTCAGCAGTTTGTACACTTTTACGTCGGTAATTTTAGCATCAGTAGCAAAATTTTGTCCTGGCTCACCCCAAGCAGCCCTTATTCTAAAGCGCACTGAGTCATTGCTCAATAAACTGTCCAATTGGTGTCCTTTAAATTCCCAACTTAATCGCTTATCCACAGCATATTTTATATCAGTTGTTGATGCATTTGCACCTGCACTCAGACTGCTTTGCACTCCTTCCCACGGTTCTCTTCCCTTTAGCCATCTGTACTGAGATTCAAATCCAAATTCGATGCGGTAAGTAGCCATTGTGTCTAAATTAGGTATAACATCTTTTAAATGGATATAAATATAGAAATCAAATCGATGCCTGTCTGACCAACCATTGTCGGTATGATCTATGCTTACCGTGCTAACATAACTCTGGCCTAAAATATTTGTATCCAATGTGCAGTCTTTAGTGTTGGTGTTGTTGGCTACATCATTGATCGCACTGTACGAAATGCAACTTTCCAACAGGCCGTCATAAACTAGCTCTACTCCATCTACTGAATAATCTATTTTAGTAAAATCACCGCTTCGACTTTGTATTTCCATGCCAAAAGGGTAATAATCATATCGTCCACTCACATCGGCTTGATAGCCAATGGTAGAATCAATGTCATAATTTCCATTCTCAAGCAATTCTGCCGGATGCTGTTTTTTATCGCTTATTGTGGCCAATACATTGCCTAGATGATTACTGAGCTCATAGGTTTTCGCACCTAATTTTCTTTGGTAATGATTGTTGGCTACCTTTCTACTTTCTTTGGCATCCATGGTTCCTAAACGACTGCTTCCATAAATGTCAAAACGCTGTGGAAGTAAGTACAAACGATATGGACTACACACTTCAATGGAGTCTATTGTGAAATTAAAATGAGAACTTAAGGCATTTGCATATTGATTGGGGGTTAAATGTGGGACTCCACCAAGAGCAATGTCAAGCGCATCGAAAAAATAATTTTGCTCAATTGTTTTATAGGGATGGTAATGTTTAAAATAATTGGCTAAATGCCGCAAGTCTTCGGTCAATTTTAGTCGATTAACGGTAAGGGTGTCCATATCGTCCGTTATTATACCATTAAAATGTGGATTGTCATAAATGTGCTGCAATCCCTCCACCACAAATGTTTTTGGTGTAGTCGCATTGGAAAAGTAAATGTCGAATTGTTTCACATTTATGGATGTAAAATACGAGGAAAGCGCATCTTGAACCTTAATGTCTGCATGATTGTCGTGCAAGAATTTTTTAAGATAAACGCCATTTGCATCTGTCGACCAATCAATGGAAGCTTCTGGTTGATAATTACTTAATGCGGCTTGATCAATTATGCTGGTATTGAGATAATGCAGATGGTGCAATACATTGCTAAGCATAGCATTGTAGGGGGCAGAAAACCATGAAATAGCATTATAAAAATCATTAATGGTAATGTTTTGGGTAGCTTGATCTATTTCTGTTGAAGTGAAATCGATCATTAGCAATTTTGCGTTGATCATGCGTATAGCTTCCCAGCTATCGTTGTCGTTTGTAAAGGATTGAATATAAACATCTAAGTCCTCAAACCAATCTTGTAATTTGGTGACGGCTACTGAGTGTGTATTGTAAGAATTCATCAAAGTATCTCTTTCCGAAGAACTTATGGACAATAAAGATTCCAAGGTGCTATAGTTGCTTAATTCTTCATTGATGATATCTTTTTGTAAGCTAAAAAATGCATCAGCATCATCAAAAGGTGCATTGTTGGATGCGTAGGTGGCATCTAGGTCTTCGTAAAAATTATCTACAGAATCTGTTTCAATCAAGTACTCAATCCACGCATCCTTATCGAAATTCATCCAATCCACAAATGAATCTATTTCATTATTAAATAAATAATTTGCATAAGAAAAAGGATCTTCTGCCAATACTCGCTTAACTGCGCTGGGGTACAATTGCAGGTAATTATCCAAATCAAGATTTTCTAAAATGGAATCTTTTATGTTTGGAATTACGAGTAAAGCTTGCATGGCTTCTTCTAACAAATCGGCCTTTTTGTTAAAGGTATAGTACAGAAAACCCAATAAAGTGTCTTTTCCCAAGCTATCTGCAATAAGTTGATTGAAATAACTGTAATTGTGGCTGTATTGGTAATGAAAAACTCCAGTACTATCGTCGGCTTCAAAATAATTACAATCTCTTTCTTCATAGGTAGCCATTACATTGCCTTGTGCATCTCTTACATAGTATGTTGATCTTACAAGAAGATGTCCTTCTTCAATAAAGCTTGCCGTCTTTTTGACCCTATTGCCAAGGGCATCGTAATCAAAGTAGAGGTTGGCTTGTCCACGAATAGGTCTAAAGCGAACAATGCGTTTTATTTTACCATTGGGATACCACCTTATCTGACAAATGTTTCCACTGGAGTCTCCAATTAGATTTCCAACTTTGTCGTAGGCATAATTCATTGCTTTTTGGTTATCAATATCATTTCCAAACATAGAATCTGCCACAACCGTATCACTCACATAACTTAATTGATCTGTACCTTGTATATAATGGTAATTCAAATCGTCCATCATTTGTTGGCTCTCTCCATCAATTCTTTGAAGATGTTTGATATTGCCATTGGCATCATACTCATAGGCGGTAGAATTCGATTTAGCCATTAAATTACCCCACTCCAAAGGAGACTCTTCAATTTCTTGTTCTACCATTGAGCGTATTCGATTCAACTGATCGTAGCGAAAAGCTTTACCAATGGTATTTTGCTGATCATGTACTGTCATAGCGGCTATGTTGCCATTGTATAAATCGGAATGAGCCACCCCAGTATTAGATGCCACCAAGGCATTGTTAATCGAACCAATTGATGTATAATCGTTTTGATGATATTGCAAAGCAAAACCAAAAGCGTCTTCAGCAAATTCTCCTTCTTTAGTATTGTCTCCTCCCAAATCCGCTTCTGAATGTCCAGCATTGACCATTTTTAGCCATCCCTCGAGTGTATAGGCGTAATCTATGCCTTGAACTTTATGCTCGCCCAATTCAGTTCTTGCTAATGGGCCATGTAGATAATATTCATAGTGCGCATCATTATCCCAAATAATGCCATCCCTACTTGTTTCTACTTTTTTAATTCGATTCTCCGCATCATAAATATATCGATGGTAAAATGCATCAGATTTCCCCATCTGATAATACACTTGCAAAACATTGCCGCTAAGTACATCAAATGCATAGTCTATGCGCTTAAATCGCTGAAATTGGTTAGTGATGGAACCCTTTTGGTAGAAATCTTGCACCATGGACTTAACGTTGCCTTGAGGATCGTAGGAGTAATGTGTCGCATATTCCCAATTGGTCAATGTATCATTGCTATTAAAAGAACGATAATAGGCCTGTGTAGCAATTCGTGAACGCAGGTTGTCCTGCGAAAAACTTTGTAAGTCATTCAATATTTGAGCATCATAAAATGTTTTTGTAACGTCATTTCTTGCACTCATACCAATTAAAGAGTCAAGACTTAGTGGTTGATTGTTCATTAATTCTACAATAATAAACGCATGAATATCTCCCCATTCCTCGCCACTTAAGGTGTCCAATGTCACTTCTCCACTTTCAATTATTCTGCTTTGTGCATCATATCTAGAATAGCTGTAATTGTTAATTTCTTTTTGGCGAGCATTCTGACTTAATGCCAATCTACCGGCTTTGTCGTACCAAAACAGTGTGGTATCGCTATTGGGTGTTATTTGACGTATAACTTGATTGTCTGCATTGTACTTGTATATTGTCCGTTTTGAATGGTTTGGCAACACTTCTTTATTTGCTCCATCACGATAATCCAATATTTTAAACGCAGTATCTATGTTGTACTTATACGAACTATCAATTCCATCAGGAGGAACAGTCATGACTAAATTTCCTGCTTGATCGTAGTAGTACAAAGTAAAATGCCTTTCTCCTGATACATACTCCATGGTCAGCCTTTCATTGGTCAATGAACTGTCGATGGCTTTATTTGTACAAAATCGACTGTAACTAAGTTTAAATGAATCCTTAACTCCTTCTAAATATGCTCGGTAATTCACCTCACCTTTTATTTTTGCTTGATAATATTTAAAATCCTCACAACTTTCATCTTTAGGATACTTTCCAGCCCCTAAATAATCGTTGATTTCAATTTGATTTAATCTTATTGCATGATCGATCGTCGAAGAGGTACTGAAGAGCAAATCAACATCTAAATTTTTGATATAAATTTTCGCATAATGTAAGTTCTCCTGATCAAATATTGGCACAATGGAGTCAAAAGAATCAATGTCGTTCCAGGAATAGTAGCAGTTAAAAGGCTCATAGTGATAGTAGTAATTGTTGTAAAATGAAGAATCACTAGCATTAAGTAATCGTATCCAAACAGTACCATTCGCATAACGCCAAGCACGGTCGATCAAAAGTTCTGCTAAACTATCAACAGCTTGATATCTTGGAATTCGAAGACTAACTGCTCTTGAGAAAGAAGAATCTTCTATAGGGTTAAGTGAAAAAAGTGAGTCTTTAATACTTAAGTACACTTTAGTTAAAGTATCCAATAAGCGATTGTACCTTACAACTCCATCTTCTAAATAAAAGAGATCCAACTGACTGTTTAACCAATCATTTTCACCAAAACTAAGAAGATCGTTTGTATCGTTCAGGATGTAAGAAGTTCCATTAAGGCTGTGATTTAGTGTATCAAATAAGCTTTTGGATTCTAAATTTTTATAATAAATAGAATCCCCAAGCGCAATTGCATTTCTTAAAGCCAAAACTTTTCCTGTGTCTAACCAATTTACTGTATCTCCAAAAATTGTGATAGAATCTTGAGGGTGACATGCGTATGAAAAATAATAATAGTCCTTAAAACTAAGGTTGAGACCCAGTCGGTAATTCATCCAATTGGCATATATACGTTGATTGGTGTCTCCAAAGTCAATATCAACTTCAGGTTCTATAATTTGTGGTATTGAGGCAGCTCCGAAAATCGAGTCGAAGACAAAATTAGCGTTTTTGAAGTCTCTGCAGTTATATCTTTCCTTAAAACTCGCTGAACAAGTGAATAACGAATTTCCTGAAGTGTCAGAATAATACCGCACGAAAGCATTCAATATTGGAGAAAAATTAAATAAATAAGGATTGAAACGTATCGTATCATTGTTGGCAACATCAATAAAAGAAGTGTCTAAGTAATTGTATATATCACATGCAAACTCTTCGTAATCATCTCTTATAAAATCAACAAAAAATGAAGAATCGAAATCCAGACTTATTAGTGTATCATCAACGTAATATCCATTTTTTAAAATTTGATACACATTCACCGCCATAATGGAGTCCACATTATTTGCTGTTCTCATAACAGTATCAGAAAGTGCTTCCATTCCCCTGCCATTAAAACTTTTACTTAATTCGCTTGGCCCTAACCCAATAAAGTGGTCGTAATTATTCTTGTAGTTATTTGCTTGAGTTTGATCTACATTTGGAAACCAATAATCTCCTGCTGTATCGCAGATTTCAGGTGCTGGAGCAATTACATTATCAAAAACACCAAAGCACACAAAACTGTTAATTAAATCATGAACCAATGCAGATTTAGCCGAAGCATACAATGATTTGTAAGTATTCCAATAGTCTACTTCATAGTTATCACTGTTATTAGAGGAAAATTGTGTTAAACCTGTGATGCTAAAATCTGTACCTACAAACTTGTACATAGTATCTCCACAATAGGAGGCATAATTTCCAAGATACTCCCACATGTATTCATTGCTTATTGTATAAGAAGGTAAGGAAGCATTACACCTTCTTGATTTCGGCAGTAAATAGGTCGTATACGAGGCTGTTGGATCCACATAGAAAAGTGGATTAGTATAGGTATTATATGTTCCTATAGTAAACAATCTTTTTACGGTAGTATCTAAAGAAAACATAACACTATCTCCCTTAAAACCACTATTTTTTGATACCAGTTTTTTAGAAACTTCATCAATATAAAGTGAATCGGATTCTTCCATAATTCCTGCCCGTTTAGCAAGTATCTCAAAATCTTCAATGCTTTCACTTTTAGCCAATAAGTTGTCAAATTGCACACTTTTACTATTGTTATATTGCCTGCATATTGGCAATTGACAGTAGGTTGGGTGAAAATGTATAAAATATTCTATATGCTCTTCTGTAAAATCGTAAAAGCAGATGTCGTCCGTTAACTCAAAATATTGTTTGAAATCCTCAATAAAATTAGTTTTACCAACCTCTTGTACCAGATTATGACACCCACTTACCAACAATAACTGGTCATAAATGAAGTCGGCCACTTTTGTGGAATCGTTAGGCCTATCAGCTATAAAAAAGCCATTCGGATACCTAAAGTCTGCTTTTAATGCCTCCTCAATTTCAAAACATGGATCATTGAGAGAATAGTCCATTTGACATTCATTAAACTCTGCAGTATTTAATTCGAGTCCAACAAAATAATCTAAATCATATGGCAAACAATTGGAGTTTTCTACATATTCATTGGCATCGCTTTCCAGTTCGTCTTTTAAAATTGTCAATTTTCTTACGACCGTGTATTGTTTATATGCAGATAAGAAAACTTCAATTCTGTTTGACTGAATGCTCGCTGACGTTTTTGAAGAGTCGACATAGTTGATGGTGTCTAGCCTAAATGTGCTAGAGTTACAACTATCTTCCTGAAAGTTCAATTCAAAATCTTTTGCCTCGAGAATTAACTCATTTTCTTCGTCTATAATTTGAAAGATGAGTTCATATCTACAATCAAAACACAAAGCAACATTACTACATGCTTGATAAGGCTGAATATCAAAACGATAATCAAAATAATAAGGAGCGGTAGAGGTAGTAAGTATAGGATAACTCAACTCATAACTTCCCCTATCCTCATAAAATTTGTTTGCTCCAGTAGTCAACAAGTTTTCCTTAAAAGAAATAGAATCTATTGGCAAGTTGAGCATATTTGATCTGCCTTCTGCAAAACCTGCTAATGAGGTGGCTATTGTTCTATTATTGTTGTCTATATAAGCTATAGACATAATCCCATTTGCATCAATTGTAGCATTTTTCTTATAAAAATTTGACTCACCAACATTTGTTCCAAACAAACGTTCTAGATCCGAAGTCGTAGGTTTTGCATACGCAAATCGAGTACCTTTTGTATCGTCCTTAGCCTTTTGTGCTCCAAGGCCATATTGGGCCTTAACTCTGCCTGAGCCATCACGTAAATATTCGGTTCTTGCGTAAGGATACCCTTTACTGTGGGCGATTGAATTGACCTTATTGTCAATTCCTAAAAGACGGTTGCTATCTGAGTAGTATTGCACAGCACCGCTGCTTAGTTGATTTAATTCAGGTATACTGTCAATGGTAATGGAATCAGAAAAGGCGTAGTCATAATCTGACTTAATCAGTTTTCGAGTACCAAATTCATTAATGTCGTTATGAAATCCAATTTCATTTGCATCAACAATGGGTGCACTCAATAAGTTAATAACTGTATTGCCATTGTAATCGCTATAGCTTTCGTTAACTATAACAGTAGAAGTTGAATTTACTGATTTACCAGCAGCAATAGATGTTGATTTTCCAAAATCAGTGATAACTGTGGAGCTTTGCCGATTGTTCAATGAACCATCAAAGAAATTTAACACCTCTTTCTTTTTACTACCACCAGCAAAATTGGCATTGAGTTGCCAATTTGTTTTATACATTGCTGAATTAGCTAAATGATCTATCTTAAGCACATAGTTTGCGGAAGTAGATGCACTAAATTGATCGTATTCTATGCTCCAATCACTGTAATCGAATTGATTCGTCAATGCAGAGGAATCACTATTCAGCACGGGCCGTTTACTCCTTCCTCTCGCAACAATAAATCCATTCGTATAAAACTTACTAAACGGTAAATAATTTTTATCAGTAGTGATTCTTCTCGCATTCTTCATAAAATCAACATCAAAGGTTGAATGATTTGAAGGATTGTTAAATGGGATATGAACCCATTCAATTTCATATATAGCAGGCTGAGGTGCAGGGTCCCAACTCAACATAGCTTCATTCTTTTTGAGTTGATTTGACGAATCATTTTCGTCAAATTTGTAAAATATTGGGTTGATACTACTATTGGAAGCTGTTGAATATCTTCCAATCTCCACAACTAAATTTAAATACTGCGATTGTAAAGTGAGATCTGAGGTATCAATTTGCGCAATATCAAAATTAATTGAGACATCTTTTAAACGAGTAATATTATATGGACTTAGGTTCTTTTTACTAAAAATATAGGCCTGCTGGCTTCTATCAATCGTAGGGTTAAGTGCAAGTGTTATTGTATCATGAAAAACAGTTGGTAATTGTGTGACTGTATTTCGTCCATTGACTTTAACGAAAAGTTGAAGTGAATAATCCTTTAACACTGGCAATTTACCGACGTCTATATCTTTATAGAAAAAGTCAATATAAACTCGATAATATATATCAATATATTCATTGCTAATATTTTGAATGTCACTAATTTCAATTTTTATTGAATCACTGCTTGCAGTATCTAAAATGGATTCTAGAGAAACAGCAGGCTGTTCGAGCGGAATCGGAGACAGAATATAATTGGTATTTTGTGAGTACAAATCGCTCATAAAAAGGATCATACCTATTACAACAACTAGGGTCTT
>PAVT01000044.1 GCA_002713165.1 Verrucomicrobiota bacterium | reverse complement strand
CCTTCATTGATAAAAAGGGGAACTCTTATTTCAGCACCCGTTTCAACTTTGGCAGGTTTCGTGGCATTGGTGGCGGTATCTCCTTTTACTCCTGGCTCTGTAAAGGTGACTTCCAATTGAACAAATGGAGGCAATTCACATGTTAAGGGCTTCTCCTCTTCAGAATGAAATTGGATGTCTACCATGTCTCCTTCTTTTAGAAATTGAGCGGCGTTGATTAGGTCCTTTTGTAAGAAAGTTTGTTCATAATTCTCTGTATTCATGAAGTGGAAACCACTGTCATCTTGAAAGAGGTATTGGTATTTTCTTGTTTCAATTCTTACAGGATCAATTTTTACGCCAGCATTGAATGTGTTGTCAATGATTTTACCACTTGTCAAACTCTTAAGTTTTGTTCTTACAAACGCAGGTCCTTTTCCCGGTTTCACATGTTGAAATTCTAAAATAGTGTAGAGGTCGTTATTGTAATTGATACAAAGCCCGTTCTTAAAATCTGAAGTATTTGCCATAAATCTATAAACTATTGGTCAAAAATAACCTTTCTAGGATTGAATTTGATAATTTTTAATGAGTAGGCTATTCTCAATGTTATTCATCTCATCAGGGTCATTGTTAGAAGCAATAATCACGGTTCTGTCCTTACCGTATTCAGACAATAGGCGTCTGTAAAGTTTTCTTCCATCGTTGTCTAGATTTGAGCAAGGTTCGTCTAGCAGCAATACAGAGGTGTTGCTGCATAAGGCTAAGCCAAGTTTTAACCGCTGTTTCATGCCGGAGGAATAGTTCCGATAGACTTTGTTTTTTGCATCATTGAGTTGAATGAGTTGTGCGAAATGGTCTATACTTAAATGGTTGATAAAATGCTTGAATTTGAGGTGAAAGTTGCAAATCTCAATTAAATTCAATTCCGAAGGAAGATCAATGTAGGGTGCAGTATATGATAACTCTTTAAATACAGCATTTGGTCCAATATTTTGACCACTTTTTTGATAATTTATCTTGCCACTACTTGGGAGTTCGGCTGCTGAGATTATTTTGAGTAGAGTAGATTTCCCACTTCCATTGGTCCCTTTGATAACGGTTTGAGATCCACTGTTGAAAGTAAAATCAATTTCCTTAAAAATCCAATGCCGATTAAATCGCTTTCCAATTTTGGTCAATTCAATCTTCATCCAACTAATTCAAAGGACCTCTAATTATACCTTTTTCAGATGCTTCAATAAAGTTAAGGATTTGTTGCTTTTCTTCTGATTCAGCAATACTTGCTTTAATCTCTTCAATAGATTTAGAGACATTTGAACCATGGACATAAATTCTTCTGTAGATGTCTTCAATTTGGCTGATTTTATCGGTATCAAAACCTCTTCGTCTTAGGCCAATTGCATTTACTCCAGAATAGGTAAGTGGCTCCCGAGCAGCTTTTACAAATGGTGGTACATCTTTTCGCACTAAAGAGCCTCCTGCAATAAAAGCATGAGCACCAATCGAAACAAATTGTTGCACTGCAACTACACCTTCTAGTGTAACAAAATCTTGGATGGTTACATGGCCTGCGATGTTTGCAGTATTGGCAAGGATGACATTGTTGCCAACGAACACGTCATGTGCGATATGAACATAAGCCATCAATAAACAGTTACTGCCTACCACAGTCTTGTTTCTATCGGCAGTTCCTCTATTTACAGTCACACATTCCCTTATGGTTGTATTGTCTCCAATTTCTGCAGTGGTGTCCTCGCCTTTAAATTTTAAGTCTTGCGGAACTGCAGAGATTACGGCACCAGGGAAAATTTTACAATTTTTCCCAATTCTCGCCCCGTCCATAATTGTAACATTGGGTCCAATCCATGTGCCATCTCCTATTTCAACATTTTCAGCGATATAGCTGAATGGTTCAATGGTAACATTTTCACCGAGCTTGGCCATTGAGTGAATAAACGTATTGCTCATTATTTTTTTTCTTTAACGATTTGTGCCATCAGTACCCCTTCTGTTACCAAATGTGGACCAACATATGCTTTTGCAGTCATGTGGCAAATACCTCGTCTAATGGGTTCTGCCAAATCTAGGTGAAATACCAATGTGTCTCCTGGAACTACTTTTCTTTTAAATTTCACTTTGTCTATTTTCAAAAAGTATGTAGAATAATTCTCAGGATCTTCTACCGTGCTTAAGGCCAAGATGCCTCCTGTCTGTGCCATTGCTTCTATTTGCAACACCCCCGGCATTATCGGTTCGCTGGGAAAGTGACCTTGAAAAAATTCCTCATTTTGAGTGACATTTTTCACACCTACAACATGCGTTTCACTCAATTCAATTATCTTATCCACCAACAGCATTGGGTACCTATGGGGCAAAATACTTTTTATTCCATTGATGTCTACAATTGGATCAGTATTCAAATCGTATTTCGGAGCTTGATTTTCTTGCTTTTTGATTTCTTTTTTAATGATTTTAGCAAAATCTACATTTCCTTTATGTCCTGGTCTAGCCGCTAGAATGTGCCCTTTAATTGGTCTGCCAACCAAGGCAAGGTCGCCAACAATGTCAAGTAATTTGTGCCTTGCTGGTTCATTTTGAAAATGAAGTTCAACATTATTTAACACGCCAATTCCCTTGACCTCTACTTTTGGTTTGTTGAGCAACTCTGCCAATTCGTCCAATTTTTCTTGAGGCATTACCTTGTCCACCAATACGATGGCATTGTCCAGGTCTCCTCCTTTGATGAGGTTATTTTTTGCTAAAAATTCAAGTTCTCTCAGAAAAACAAAAGTTCTACATTCACTAATGTCAGGCTCGAATTCACCCATATGGTACATGTGCGCATGCTGGGTTCCCAACACCTTCGAATTGTAGTCAACCATTACGGTAAGCCGAAATTCGTCTTGCGGCACAGCCAACATTTCAGTTTGACGCTCCTCGTCCTCGTAGGTTAAGTTTTCTGTCACAACAAAATAGTTTTTGTCTTCTTTTTGGTCAACAATTTCAGCTTCCTTGAGCGCCTTTAAGAAAAAGTGCGCACTTCCGTCCATAATTGGAACCTCTGGGCCATCAATTTCAATGAGTAGATTGTCAATTTCCAAACCATAAGCAGCTGCAAGCAGATGCTCAGTAGTATGAACGCGGGCACCATTTTGTTCTAAAGTTGTACCTCTTGAAGTGTCAATGACGTAACTTGCATCAGCTTTGATGATGGGATGACCGTCTAAATCAATGCGTTTGAAAACATAACCATGGTTATCTTCAGCAGGTTTAAACGTTATTGTTGATTCAGTACCTGTATGCAACCCAATACCACTAATGGATTTTGGATGCTTGATAGTTTTTTGTTTATTACTCATAGGGGACTAAGAAATAGAGGACTTTAGTTCTTCTAGTATTTTTTGTAGTTGCTTTACTTCTGCTTCAATTTGGGGTAGTTTCCTAAACATCACATAAGAGCGCTTAAAGTCTCCTATTGGAATGGCAGGAGAACCTTGCACAATAAAACCCTTTTCTTCAATGCTTTGTCCAATTCCACTTTGGGCGGCAATTTTTACTTCATCTGCAATTTTTATATGTCCAACAATTCCAACTTGACCGCCAATCATGCAGTTCTTGCCAACTTTGGTAGAACCTGCGATTCCTGTTTGTGCTGCAATCACTGTATTTTCACCTATTTCAACATTGTGCGCTATTTGAATCAGATTATCTAGTTTAACCCCTTTTCTAATAATTGTTGACCCCAATGTTGCTCTATCAACACAGGTATTGGCCCCGATCTCAACATAATCTTCGACAACAACATTGCCAATTTGAGGGACTTTTTTGTAATTGTTTTCACTGTTAGGGGAAAAGCCAAATCCGTCTCCTCCAATAACTACCCCAGAATGCAAGGTGCATGAATTACCGATTTGCGACTCTGAATAAATTTTTACGCCAGCAAATATTAGACAGGCTTTACCAATGGATGAATTGTCGCCAATAAAAACATTAGGAAAAATGCGAGCCCCATCCATTATTATTACATTGTCTCCAAGCACAACATTGTCACCGATGTAGGCGTCTTTGCCTACGGAAGCTGTTTTTGGAATGATGGCTGAATCCGCAATTCCAATTTTGTTGTTTTGTACTTGATTGTACAGTTCAAGCAATTGGCCAAATGAAGCATAGGCATCTTCTACGCGAATTAGCGTGAGGCTGTCCTTTACTTTAGATTCCAGAGTAAAATCCTTGTTCAAAATAACGATGGAAGCATCCGTTGTGTAAAGGTATTCAGCATATTTTGGGTTGGCCAAAAAAGACAAAGAACCTTCTTTTCCTTCTTCAATTTTCGACAGAGAGGAAACTATTGCTAGAGGGTCGCCCTCTATTGTTCCTTGCAGTATCTCAGAGATTTGCTGGGCCGAAAATTTCATGATCCAAAAGTAACAAATAAATGAAGTTGTGAATTTCTATGACTTTCTCAAGTTTTCCACCATAGATTGTTTGGGATAACATAAAAAATATTTTTTTACCTCCTCTGATAATGATCTGATATTTAATTGATCAGCTGCTTTTGCCACATCGGTCGTACTGCCGTCTTTGTAAAGAAGTTCGATCTTATCTTGCTCGGGATTATAGGCATTGTTTTGTATGGTATTTGTAAAGATAAAATAGTGCAGATCTTTCTCAAGAATTGGAGCAGTTGAGATTAATTTATTCTGAATTTCCTTTATTTTTTCTTGAGAAAATGCTTGATTTTGAATCTCGATGTGGTATAAATTTCGATTCAATAGAGAACGGGCTAATCCCGAAAGTATGTTGTCATGGTGATTTTTCCACATTTTTATTCCACCCATAATGTCATAATCATCCAATTGTGCAAAAAGATCCAAAACAACTGCATCTTTCTCAAATGATTCTTTATTCGCCTCATTGTACAAAAAGTACCGCAAGGGTTCTGATCCAAACAATTCCTCACCTTGATTGGCTAAATATTTAGCCCTTTTCAACACATGTACAACAAGGTTCTCTGCCGACAGCACCGTTTTGTGTAAATAAACCTGCCAGTACATTAACCTTCTTGCAACTATGAATTTTTCGATGGAATAAATTCCTTTGGCTTCAATAACTAGATTCCCGTCTTTAATGTTTAGCATAGAAATGATGCGATCAGATCCAATTACCCCTTCAGATACCCCCGTAAAAAGACTGTCCCTTTTCAAATAATCTAATCGATCCATGTCTAGTTGAGAAGACACCAATTGGTGCAAGAATCTTTTCGGGTGTCTGTCTTTAAATATATTGATGGCAAATTGCAATTTCCCCTCAAACTCTTCATTGAAAAATTCCATGAAATATGCAGAAATGTCTTCATGGGTAACGTTCGAAACAATGCTGTACTCCAAGGCATGTGAAAACGGTCCGTGCCCTATATCGTGCATCAATATGGCAATTAATGTTGCTTCTTCTTCCGCAGAACTAACTTCATGTCCTTTGGACTTGAGCACGCCAATGGCTTTATGCGTTAAGTGCATAGCACCCAACGCATGATGAAAACGTGTGTGCAAGGCTCCGGGGTACACCAAATGTGTCAACCCCAATTGTTTTATCCTTCTTAATCGCTGAAAATAAGGGTGTTCAATGATGTCGAAAAGGATATCAAAAGGCAACGAAATAAAGCCGTAGACCGGATCGTTAAATATTTTTTTCTTGTTGTAATCTCTTTGATTCAAGCTTGACGAATTAACTATTTTTGACAAATTCAGCCAATTATGGCACTAAAAATGCCCTAACTTGCATAAAAATTGTAACGAATGACGAATATAAGAATCCTATGGGCAGATGATGAAATACAACTGTTGAAACCACACATCATTTTCTTGGAGGAGAAAGGATACAGTGTTACCTCTGTTGCAGATGGAGGTGCGGCCCTTGAAGCCATCGACGAAGAGCGTTACGATCTGGTGTTTCTAGATGAAAATATGCCGGGATTGTCAGGATTGGAAACCTTGAATGAAATGAAGAGCAGGTATCCGTCTATCCCAGTCATCATGATTACCAAGAGCGAGGAGGAATCGATTATGGAGGAAGCAATCGGCTCCAAAATTTCAGATTATTTGATTAAACCGGTCAATCCGAACCAGATATTGTTGACCATAAAGAAGCACCTCGATACAGCCAGGATCATCAGTGAACGCACAACTATAGGCTACCAGCAAGCCTTCCGCAACATAGGCATGAGTTTGCACAACAACATGACTTTTGAAGAGTGGGAAGAAGTTTATAAAAAACTCATTTATTGGGAAATTGAGTTAGAAAATTCGTCCGAAACTGGATTAAACGAGATTTTAGAAACTCAAAAAGAAGAAGCCAATAATTTGTTCGGTCGTTTCGTGGAAGAAAACTACAGGGATTGGATGATCAATGGAGAGGATGCTCCTTTGATGTCTCACAATGTCTTTAAAGAAAAAGTGTTTCCAGAAATCACGCCTAATTCAACCACTTTTCTTATCATGATTGACAACCTTAGGTTGGATCAGTGGCAAATGTTGAAGCCTCAAATCGAAGAGATATTTTGGATTGATCAGGAACAGACCTATTTGAGCATATTGCCAACAACCACTCAATATGCCCGTAATGTCTTTTTCGCAGGTCTCTTGCCCACCGAAATTCAGAAATTGTATCCTGATTTATGGTTAAATGACGATGATGAAGGAGGAAAGAATCTGCACGAAAGAGCCCTTGTTGAACATCAGCTGAAGCGCTTGGGGAAAGACACTCGGTTTACCTACAACAAGGTGCTCAATCCATCCTATGGCCGTAAAGTGGTCGGGGATATACCAAATCACATGAACAACGCTTTCAATGTGATTGTCTACAATTTTATTGACATGTTGTCTCATGCACGAACAGACACAGACATCATCAAGGAGTTGGCAGAAGATGAGGCGGCTTATCGATCCCTGACACTTTCTTGGTTCGATCATTCGCCCCTAAAAGAGGCGCTAAAAGAGATTGCCGCAAGGGGAGGAAAAGTCATCATTACCACCGATCATGGATCCATCAAAGTCAAAGAACCTACAAAGGTGATAGGTGACAAGAATGTGAATACCAACCTACGCTACAAACAAGGTAAAAACCTGAGCTTCGAAGCCGAGGATGTATTGGCCATTCATAAACCAGAAGAGGTCTATTTGCCGAAAATAAACGTAAGTCAGAGTTTTATTTTTGCGAAGGGCGATCGTTTCTTTGCTTATCCCAATAACTTCAATCACTATGCAAACTACTACAAGAATACCTTTCAACATGGAGGAATTTCTTTGGAAGAAATGATTGTTCCACTGATTCATTTGAGTCCGAAAAAATGAGCGAGAAGAAAAGCATACTAGCTGACTTAGAGGGAATTGGTGGAATTAGTCGTTTGCTTTTGGAAGAATATCCGCACAAAAAATGCATAGCTTTTTTTGGCGAATTGGGTGCTGGGAAGACCACCCTGATTAAAAATATGTGTACCTTGCTAGAGGTTAAGGATGATGTGAGTTCACCAACTTTCGCACTAGTCAATGAATACCACACACACGATGAAAAACATGTTTACCACTTTGACTTTTATCGCATTAAGTCTATAGAAGAGGTGTATGATTTGGGTGCTGATGAGTATTTTGACAGTGGGCAATATTGTTTCATTGAATGGCCAGAAATGATTGACGATCTGTTGCCTAAAGATTGTTTGGAGGTGCACATTAAACTGATCAATGACAAAAGAGAATATACAATAATTGACTAATTACATGTCTGATGATGTTGTCAAGTCGCTTGCTCAATCAGCGACACAAATGCTCCCGCAAGAAGAGCTCCTTAGGGTGAAAAAGAAAAAAGGTAGCCTCTTTATTGGCATACCAAAAGAAACCTCTTTACAAGAAAAAAGGGTGCCCTTGGTGCCTGATGATGTTGAATTTTTGGTGAACAATGGGCATCAAGTCCTCATCGAAAGCAAAGCTGGAGAAAAGGCCAATTTTGACGATCATGCCTACAGTGAGGCGGGCGCTCAAATCGCTTATGACCACGAGTCTGTATTCAATGCAGACATCATATTGAAGGTAGAACCGCTTTCTTACAAAGAAATAGATTTAATGCAAAGAGGACAAACCCTCATTTCAGCCCTCCAGTTGTCTGTACAACCCAAAGATTTTCTCAAAAAATTGATGGAGAAAAAGATTACAGCCATCGCTTACGATTACATACAAGATTCACCCGGTAGTCTGCCAGTCATTCGCGCCATGAGCGAGATTGCCGGCAATACCTCTATATTGATTGCCGCAGAATACTTGAGCAATGTCAATGGAGGCAAAGGCATGATGATGGGAGGCATATCCGGAGTCAAACCCACCGAAGTTGTCATATTTGGTGCAGGAGCCGTCGCAGAGTTTGCTGCACGCGCAGCATTAGGATTGGGTGCCATGGTACGGGTGTTCAGTAACAATACCTCAAAGTTGCGTCGCTTGCAGGAGGGAATCGGACAACGGATCTATACTTCGACTTTGCAACCAAAGGTGATCGAAGCAGCATTAAAAACAGCCAATGTAGCTATTGGCGCACTGCGTTCACCTAGCGGTCAGTCGCCTGTAATTGTGAGTGAGGAGATGATTCAAAAAATGCAAGAAGGTTCTGTGATCGTGGATGTAAGCATTGATCAAGGGGGCTGTTTCGAAACGTCTAAGGTGACCACCCATGCAAATCCAACCTATGAAATGTATGGCGTCACGCATTACTGTGTGCCTAACATTGCCTCGCGTGTTGCACGCACTGCTTCCTATGCGCTCAGCAATATTTTTGCCCCGGTTATTATTGAAATGGGCAATGGAGGGGGAGTGGACGATTGTGTCCGCAAAACTCATTCGATTCGGTCGGGCATATATCTGTACAAAGGAATGCTCACAAACCAGTATTTGGCAGAGCGTTTTAGTCTGCCTTTTAAAGATTTGAATTTATTACTCGCAGCCATTTAAAAAAACTACAATGACCTTTTGGAGACGTTTAAAATTATTTTCAATAGGCCTGGGACTTGGCGTTATTGCTGTCATTATTTTCTTTGGCAATCGAGATTTTAATACGTGGACACCCCAAGCGCGTATTCTGACCACCATTGACAGTTCTGCAGTGGAAATCTCGGCAAGAACCATCTGCCAATTAAATTGTTTGAACCTTGAAAAGGAGGAATGGAAGAGCATACAATCCACTGCAAAAGTGAATTTGACTGAGAGCAATACCCGTAAAAAACCGTGTCCAGTGTATCAGTTGAACAGCAACTACAAAGAAGAAGAATATACATTGATTTGGGAGGTTTGTGAGCATGACGAACGTGTCAATTTACTGAGCATCAGCCGATCAGACAAAAAGTGCAATTGCTAATCTTTGTCCCTTAAAAATATTCTGAGCATAAGATTAGCATTAGTTTTGCAGCCGCATGAAAATCCAAGACCTTAAAGACCGTTATGCTCAGAGTAAGTTTGTTAAGGAATTTGCAAACAGCCTAAAGTCACAATCCTTCAAAAAAGTTGGACTTAAAGGCACCGCTGGCAGTTTGAATGCCTTGATGTGTTATGGCCTTGGCCAGATGCACAAGGTGCATCAGATGATTGTCCTGAACGACAAAGAAGAAGCGGCCTATTTCCTCAATGATCTAGAGGCACTGGTAGAGGATCAGGCCTTGTTTTATCCTGCTTCTTATCGCCGGCCTTATGAAACTGAAAAGACTGACAATGCAAACATTCAGTTGCGTGCAGAGGTCCTGAACCGCATCAATGCTAGCGACAAGCAGTATTTTATCGTGACCTATCCAGGGGCATTGTTGGAACATGTCATCAGCAAGAAAAAACTAGAACAAAATACCTTGAGCATACTACAAGGGGACGAAATTAGCATTGATTTCTTGGTGGATACATTGCAAACGTTTGGGTTTGAGCGCGTAGATTTTGTTGGAGATCCTGGCGAGTTTTCAGTGCGTGGAGGCATCGTAGACATTTATTCATTTGCCAACGATCAGCCGTATCGCATAGAGTTTTTTGGTGATGAAGTGGATTCCATTCGTTTGTTTGATCCAGCATCACAACTTTCCATAAAGAAATACACTAAAATATCCATCCTGCCCAATGTTCAAGAACAAATAGATGCGGAGCAACGCCTGTCTATTTTTGAATTCTTGCCAGACAGCAGTTTATTGTGGTTCAAAGATTACAGTGTTTGCCAGGGGCAAATAGAAAAACAATTTGAACAGGCTAAACGTTTGTATGCCAAGTTGGAATCACCCTTGAAACACGGTAATCCGGACGAGTTGTTCATCAGTAAAACCCATTTCGACAAGGTGAGTTTGCAGAAATCAGTAGTGGAATTTGGTCAAACCCATTATTTAAAACCGGAAGAATCTTTCCACTACAATGCATCTCCTCAACCTTCCTTCAACAAGAAATTCGATTTGCTTGCCAAAAACCTCAAGGAAAACAAAGCCCAAGGCATACAAAATGTCATCGTTGCAAACAATGCCAAACAAATTGAACGCTTGTATTCCATTTTTGAAGACATTGGGGAAGACATACAAATGGAAACCCTTTTGTTTCCGATCCATGCTGGTTTCGTTGATCACGAACAAAAATTGGCCATTTACACCGATCATCAAATCTTTAACCGTTACCATCGTTTTCGACTAAAAGAGGGGTTTAAAAAAAAAGACAAAGCCATCACCCTGAAGGAATTGCACAACCTTCAGGCAGGAGATTACATCACGCACATTGATCATGGAGTAGGACAGTTTTCTGGTTTGGAGAAAATTACCGTAGATGAAAAGCAGCAAGAGGCCATCCGTATCCTCTATAAAAACAACGACATTCTCTACATCAGCATTCATTCCTTGCACCGCATCTCGAAGTTTGTGAGCAAGGAAGGAACACCACCCCGCATTGATAAACTGGGTTCCGACAGTTGGAAAAAGCTCAAACAGAAAACCAAGAAAAAAGTCAAAGAGATTGCCTTCGATTTAATTCAACTGTATGCCGAAAGACGCTCTAAAAAAGGCTTTGCCTTTGCGCCTGACACTTATTTGCAGAATGAATTGGAAGCTTCTTTTTTGTATGAAGATACTCCAGACCAGTTCAAGGCTACCCAAGATGTAAAACGTGATTTAGAGGCAGAGTCACCCATGGATCGCTTGATTTGTGGAGATGTAGGATTTGGGAAGACTGAGGTAGCTGTGCGTGCAGCTTTTAAGGTAGTGGCTGACAACAAGCAAGTGGCCGTATTGGTGCCTACCACCATACTTGCTTGGCAACATTATCAAACATTTAAAAGCCGCTTGAAGGATTTTCCCGCCAAAGTTGATTACATCAACCGATTTAAGAGCCGCAAAGAACAGTCAGAAACTTTAAAAAAACTAGAGAAAGGGGAGACTGACATTTTGATCGGCACGCACCGCATCGTAGGGAAAGACATCAAATTCAAGGATTTGGGCTTGTTGATCATCGATGAAGAGCAAAAGTTTGGCGTAAGTGTAAAGGACAAACTCAAGACCTTTAAAGTCAATGTTGATACGCTGACCTTAACTGCAACTCCTATTCCGAGAACCTTGCAATTTTCTTTGATGAAGGCAAGGGATTTATCGGTGATCAACACACCACCTCCCAACCGCCAACCAATTTTGACAGAGGTCAGCACCTTCAATGAAGAGTTGATTCGAGATGCGGTGAGTTATGAGATCAGCCGTAGGGGTCAGGTTTTCTTTATTCATAATCGGGTACAAAACATTCATGAAGTGGGCGGCATGATCAACCGATTGGTGCCAGATGCACGAGTATTGGTCGGACATGGACAGATGAAAGGAGAAGAGCTGGAAGAAAAAATGATGGCCTTTATCAATGGAGAATACGATGTTTTGGTGGCTACTACCATCATTGAGAGTGGCTTAGACATTCCCAATGCCAATACTATCATCATCAACAATGCGAACAATTTTGGCTTGAGCGATTTGCACCAGATGCGTGGAAGAGTTGGACGTTCCAACAAAAAGGCCTTTTGCTACTTGCTGGCACCGCCAATGATTTCATTGACCTCAGATGCGCGCAAGCGTTTGCAAGCCTTGGAACAATTTTCTGACCTGGGCAGCGGCTTTCAAATTGCCATGCGCGATTTGGACATACGGGGAGCAGGCAATTTGTTGGGGGCAGAACAGAGTGGCTTTATTTCTGAAATTGGCTTTGACATGTACCAGAAGATTTTGAATGAAGCCATCCAAGAATTGAAAGAGACAGAGTTCAAGGAAATGTATCAAGAACTGGAAGAAGCCTTTGTGAAAGACTGCCAGATAGAAACCGATTTAGAAATCTTGATTCCTGACGATTACATCAGCGATGTATCCGAACGCATCAATTTGTACCGCGAATTGGACGGAAGCAAAACAGAGCAAGATTTGATGGGTTTTGAGGCCCGTTTGATTGACCGATTTGGGCCTTTGCCAGCTGCCACATCTGAAATGATTCAGGCAGTGCGTTTGCGTTGGTTGGCGCAGGAATTGGGCATTGAGAAGGTAGTCATGAAGCAAGGAAAAATGATCAACTATTTCATCACAGATCAAGCATCACCTTACTACCAATCACCAGCATTTACCAAGGTGCTGAATTATGTACAGAAAAACCCTCGTGCTTGCAAATTAAAAGAGCGCAACAATCGTTTAAGCCTGGTCTTTGAACAGATAAAAAGCATTTTAGCAGGCATTGAAAAGCTCAACGCTATTTTGGCAAATCCTTAAGCAAGGTCGAGATATTGTCTTTTTGGAGAAAGGCATGGATGTCTATTTGCAATGCCTCACATATTTTTTCTACATCTTCAATACTGATTTTCTTGAGGTTCTTTTCCATGCGGTTATAAGTGGATTAACTAACATTGAGTTTTTGTGCCATGTACTCTTGAGAATAACCCACATGCTTTCTTAATAAATAAAGCTTTTCGGAGAGTTCCATTTGTTTTGTTGTTGATTTTATTCATAATCTGATTAATGTAACGGTGGTTTGAATTAATTATTCATTTTCTGAATAGAATTATCCCTATGACGTCAATACCTTGCACATGGTTGCTATTGCGTTAAAAAATAAAGGATTAGAAGCAGTTTTTAAAGGGAGACACCTTTAATGGTATGCATGCTTTAAGTCAGCAATGGCAAACGAAACTTAGTATTAATTCAAAAATTTAAAGGAAATGAAAAATTCAATTAAAAAGACCTTAATTTTAGGGGCAATGGCTTTATTTATTGTAGGATGCCAGAAAGACGATGATGGAACACAACCATCCGCATCGAGTATTTCTGAAGATTTTTCTGCAAAAGCTAAAAGCGATAACAATAAGAGCACTTACACCGAATTTGAACAGATGGCCATGGCGGCGAACATAGATGAGATTGATTATGATGGCACTTCCTATCAAATATCTTTTCATGATGCTACACCAGATTATACAGTCGACATCAATTCTTTTGTGGATACAGTTGCGATCGATTTTGACATTACAACAGGATCAACCACAAATAATGTGGACATTGATGTTGTAAATGAAGGAATAGATATTGAAAATGTAGGAACATATACATTCACTCAATTTGAAGATTATGTGATTTCTCCTACGGAGGATATGTTTGAGAATTTGATGGTTATTATGACAACCCATCATGGACTAAGTCCAAATACAGATGCATCTTTTGATGACAATGGAAGTGGAGATGATTTTGATTTACCCGCATCTGTAAAATCAGGGAGTAATCCTCGTAGATTTTGGGGGTTGGGTGATTGTATACCCATTGATGATACAGAAGAAATAATTTACCATAATGGAGTTCCACATTGTGTACAGGATTATAATTGTGAAAAATATAGATTTTGGATTGGCTGGGGTAGAAAAAAAAGTAGCGGTGCATGTAGGATTTAAATTTTTAAGGGCTTTGTGTCATATGCTTGGCACAAAGCTTATTTTAATGTTTGTTCTCTTCTGCAATGTGAAAGTATTGTTTGCACAAACAAAAGGAGCTTTATTCTGGGAAAGTGAAATTTGCACTGCAGAAGAAGAAAGGTTGCCTTATGTTACAGTTCGTTTAAAGTCGGAAAATCAAACTTATGTAGCTGCTTCAGACAAGTATGGGCAAATTCGGCTAAAAAAGACTTTTGTATTAGAGTTTGATAGTCTAATAATTTCTAGCATTGGATTTAAAGATAAAAGGCTTAAAATCACAGAGCAATCTTTAAAGAATAGAATTTATTTAGATAAGAAAATTTATAATCTTGATGCGGTAGAGATAAGACCAAAAGAAAGCAAATTGAATGTAATTGGAAATGGTCGAAAGACTGCTATTTTGTCTGCTCAAGCTGGTTACAATTCCATGCAAGGTTTGTTTATCTCATCGAATGGGAGAAAAGGGAAATTGGAAAAAGTTAGAATCTACATGCACAATGGTGGTGAAAAGAAATGGAAAAATCGCCCATTCAGACTTCATTTATATAGTGCGGCTGTAGATGTGACCAATCAATTGCAGGTATTTGATGAATTAATTGAAGAGGAACTAGTCGTTGCTCTAGCATCTAGGTTTGGAAACTGGTTAGAAATAAACATTGCAGAATATGATATAATACTTCCCGAAAGGGGCTTGCTGATAGCTGTTGAAGCATTGACCTATGAAGAATATAAAGCCTTAGGCATTATTGATAAAAAATTAGTCAAGAATAATATCCTCAATACATTTAGCATTGGTTATACCTTAAAAACGAAAGGAAATAAAAACATACAACCTTGGGACTATATAAATGAAAAGTCTGGATGGACTCAGAAGTATAACAGAGGGAAATATTATTATTTAATTCAAGCAGTTATTAGTGAATCAGATAGTGTTCAATAATTCGTCACTCACTATTAAAAACAACAATCTCGTAAATTTCGGGATTACTTTTTTCTTACTGTTTTTTTCTGTGAATGGATCTTTTGCTCAAGAATCTATAACAATACAGGGAAAGATAGAAAACAAAGATGGTGTAGCTATCCCATTTTGTTCAGTCATAATTAAGGAGAAACAGAAAGGTGTTTACAGTGACTTAGAGGGTAAATTTGAAATAAAAGCAAATAAAGAATACAGCCTGGTTTTTAGTCATTTGTCTCACAGTAACAAAACTGTTGCTATAAACGATTTAATTCAAAATCAGAACTTAATTATCCAATTGAATCCATTGTCATTTCCTATTCCAGCCGTCGATATTGTGCCCAAAAAAATGAAATTGGTGAAATTCAAAAACTCAAAGAGAAGTCACTATTCTTTTGGCCCCTCTAGGGGATATACAGTAGCCTATCACTTAACAGATCATGTGGGTGGATTGCTGCAAGAAGTGACTTTTTATCTTCGCAAACCTAATGCTAAATCAAATGTGTTTGCAGGAATAAGAATATTCAGGAAAGACGATAAAATGAGCAATGAAAATAATTTATATATTAAAAACGATGTTAGGCAGATTAGAAAAAGAAAATTAAAGGTGGATTTTTCAGATGATCACATAGAAATACCACCAGAAGGCCTCTTGGTAGGTTTAGAATATATTTCGTTTTCATCATTAAACTCGGATACTAATATTGGTAGATTGAAGATATATTACACAAATATTTTTAACAAATTTAAAACGTATGTAAGTACTTGGGGCAATGATTGGAGATTAGACCAAGAAGTACATTTAAATAAAGTACAAAATATGAAGATAAGCTATAAGGTGTTGGTTGAGGAATAAACATTTCTAAGCGCAATTTTCAACTACTCCTTAATTTTTTGGTTTACTTCAGCTGATTAACTTAATGAGGCGATGCCAGAAAGAGGATGATGGAACACAACCATCCGCATCGAGTATTTCTGAAGATTTTTCTGCAAAAGCTAAAAGCGATAATTTTAAAAGCAGCTATACCGAATTTGAGCAGATGGCCATGGCGGCGAACATAGATGAGATTGATTATGATGGCACTTCCTATCAAATATCTTTTCATGATGCCACGCCAGATTATACAGTCGACATCAATTCTTTTGTGGATACAGTTGCGATCGATCTTGACATTACAACTGGTTCAACCACCAATAATGTGGACATTGATGTTGTAAATGAAGGAATAGCTATTCAGAATGGAGGATCGTACACATTCACACAATTTGAAGAT
>PAVT01000043.1 GCA_002713165.1 Verrucomicrobiota bacterium | reverse complement strand
TGGAACAATTTTAAAAAAAGTTAGTATCCAGACTAAGATTAAAAGAAAGAAAGATATAAGGGCAATGTTATTAAATGAATCTATTACTAAGAAAAATGAGGCAATAGCTTCCATCCATTCCTCCTCCAAGGCATCAATATTATAGTCAAAATCAAATTGATCCAGCATTTGAAGGTGTTTGTTGCGAAGGTGCTCGTACTTTTCTTGAAAATCCTTGGTCTCGATATCACCCAAGCGCAATCCATTTCTACCTGTCTTGTCCATATAGGTCGGACCAATTCCTTTAAGTGTAGATCCAATTTTCCTTTTACCCTTGGCTTGCTCAGAAGCAGCATCAAGCAGCCGGTGAGTAGGAAGAATTAGATGTGCTTTTCTAGAAATGAGTAAACGTTCACGGATGGGGACATCCATTTTTTTCAATGCATTAATTTCCTTGACAAAAATGATGGGGTCAATGACAACGCCATTTCCAACAACATTGATTTTATTTTGATGAAAAATACCTGAAGGTATGGTATGCAATACGTGCTTGATTCCATTAAATTCGAGGGTATGTCCTGCATTTGGCCCACCTTGAAATCTTGCGATCACATCATAATGTGGTGTCAAAACATCCACAATCTTTCCTTTGCCCTCGTCTCCCCATTGAAGGCCCAATAATACATCTACTTTCATTTAAGAATTTATTTTTTCCATGGCTGCTGACTCCGTAGTCTCAACCATAAAGATATTTTGCAATTTAGTTGTAATCAGTAGTTCTTTGATTCTGTTTGTCAATTCAGCCAAAAGTAATTCGCCATAGCTGTTTCTTGCCTTGGTGAACATGTTTATGAGCATATTTAGTCCTGAACTGTTTAAATTTTCTATACCCTTCAAGCTTATTATAAATTTCCTCTCCTCATTTGCAATGTCTTTCTCAAACGCTTCTAACATTTCTTTAGCATCCTCACGATCAAATAAACGTCCTTTCAAACGGTAGATAATAACATCACCATTTTGTTCTCTATCGTAAGCAAATCTCATGATGCTTCCTTTTCAAATTCTTCTCGCTTGCGACATGATGAACATATGCCGTAAAGGTTTAAAGAATGATGTAAAATATTAAAGTCCAACAATTCTCCAACGGTAGACTTGATATTCTGTATCCTAGGATCACAAAATTCAACCACTTTATTGCATTTGGTGCATACTAAATGGTCGTGTTGTTTATAAGCGTAAGAACGTTCAAATTGAGCATTACTGTTTCCAAATTGGTGCTTTCTGACCAAGTTACATGCCTGAAGTAAATCTATGGTGTTGTATAAGGTAGCTCTACTGACTCGGTATCTTTTTGCCTTCATAGAAACGTAAAGCGACTCAATGTCGAAGTGCCCTTTTTGAGCATACACCTCATTCAAGATTGCAAAACGCTCAGGTGTCTTGCGGTGACCGTTTTTCTCTAGATAAGCAGAGAAAATCTCGATTACTTTTTCAATGGTTTCAGGTGTTGTAGGCATTCTGTATTAAAGGTCAAAAATAAGGGAATTTGAGCGTTTAATGCATCTCTTAGCCTTCTATTCTGATGACATTTATTACACCATCTATCTGCTTCATTTTACTCATCAAATTCTTTAAATGTATGGTGTCGTGAACATAGACCATAATAGTACCTTCAAACACCCCATCTTTGGAATCAAAACTGATGGAACGCATGTTTACATTCAGTTGAGAAGAAATGAGACCAGTAATTTTATTGACCAAACCTAAATCGTCTAATCCCATCACCTTGATCCCAGCCAAGAAGGCTATTTCTTGCTGACTAGTCCATCTTGCTTTGACTATTCTGTAAGCATAATTGGACATCAATTGTATGGCGTTTGGACAATTGGTTTTGTGAATTTTAATCCCATCATTGATTGTAATGAAACCGAACACCTCATCCCCAGGAATTGGATTACAACAAGGCGATATTTTGTAATCAAAATTGTCCATCTGCTCACCAATGACCAACATCTCTTCAGTCTTCCCTTGTTTTTGCAAATGCTTTTCAAGCGTACTTTTAGGTGTAGGAGGAGGATCATTGGTTTGTATTTTTCCCCGCTCTATGGACATTCTCTGCAATTGGTCCAATTTGATCCGATCAATTCCTAAGCGATAGAAAAATTCATGCATTGAAGGTAAACGATATAAACTCAGTATACGTTTCTCATTGGCCTTACTCGCATTGACCTTATTCTTTTTTGCCCATTTTCCATAACGTTCCTCCCCTTCTAATATCAATCTCCTACGATCTACCTTAAGGGCAGACTTAATGTTTGATTTGGCTTTGCCCGTGATCACAAACTTCAGCCAATCTTCATTTGGTTTTTGCTTTCTTGAAGTAATGATCTCCACTTGATCTCCACTTTTCAATTCTGTACTCAAGGGCACCAGCTTATGGTTTACTTTAACCCCCATGCATTGAACTCCAACTTCGGTGTGTATGTCGAATGCGAAATCTAGGGCTGAAGCACCTTTTGGAAGATTTCTAATCTCTCCCTTAGGTGTAAAAATGAAGATCTCCTCCGAAAAAAGATTCAGTTTAAAATCATCAATAAATTCAACAGCGTTGCTCTCAGGATTCTCTAATAACTCGCGAATTTTATTGATCCATTCATCAAAATTGGTATCGTTGGTTCCTTCTTTATATTTCCAATGTGCTGCATACCCTTTCTCAGCAACTTCATCCATCCTTTTTGAACGAATTTGGACTTCAACCCATCTCCCACTGGGGCTCATGACTGTTGTGTGAAGTGATTCGTATCCATTTGCTTTTGGCGTTGATAGCCAATCACGTAATCGGTCTGGATTGGGTTGGTAATAATCTGTCACAAGAGAATAGGCTTGCCAACATTTGGCTTTTTCTTCTTGTGGCTTTGCATCAATAATGATACGAATGGCAAAGACATCATAAATTTCCTCAAACAAGACATTTTTCGTTTTCATCTTGTTGTAGATCGAGTAAATGGATTTTGTCCTCGCCTTGATGTCGTATTTAAACTTTTGCTTTTTTAACGATTCCTTGATCGGCAAAGAAAACTGGCTGACAAATCGCATTCTGACTTCTTGAGTCTTTTCTAATTTTGTGGAGATTTCATCGTAAACTTCAGGCTCAGTATATTTCAATGAAAGGTCTTCCAATTCAGTTTTTAAGGCATACAAGCCCAAACGATGCGCCAAAGGAGCGAATAAGTACAAAGTTTCCGAAGCAATTTTTAGCTGCTTATCTCTGCGCATGGACTCTAAGGTGCGCATATTGTGCAAACGGTCAGCCAACTTGATGATAATTACTCGAACGTCGTCAGAAAGGGTGAGTAATATTTTTCTAAAATTCTCCGCTTGAAGGGATTCTGTATATCCTACCACTTCGGATATCTTTGTCAAGCCATCAATGATCACCCGAACTTTGTCTCCGAACATGTGTTCAATATCGTCCAAGTTAATATCGGTGTCTTCAACTGTATCGTGCAACAAAGCACAAACAATAGAAGTAACTCCCAAACCAATCTCCTCTGCTACTATACGGGCCACCGCTATAGGGTGGTAGATATAAGGTTCCCCAGACTTACGGCGCATGTCTTTGTGTGCCTCTAGCGCCACATCAAAGGCTTTACGAAGCATCAAACGGTCTTTTTTTGATCGAACGTTTTTACTGACCTTCAAAAGGGATCTATACTGGGCCCTAATTTCTTTGCTTTCCTGATCTAGTTTTTCAAAAAATTGCATCGTCAATCAAAAGTAATCCTAATGACATTAGTTTGCTCAAAAATTGATCGATTTACAATAAAGTTAGATAGTAGTATTTTCGTAGACTAGCTTTGAAAAAATAATGCTCATATGACCTCTTTAATGAATGATTTCCCTTTTCATGAGAAAAAGGACTGGATAGATAAAGTGCGCACAGAATTAAAAGGCAAGGATCCAAGTTCTTTGGATTTTATCGATGAAAATGGATTGTTACGAAAGGCCTATTACGATGAAAAGTCTCTGACAGATTTGGACGTTTTGAAGGAGGTTCAAGCAGCACAACAAAAAGCAGCCGATTGGAAAATTGTAATTGAAATGGGCGAAGATTCTGCAGAAATGACTGCATCCATAAAATCGTTACTTAAAGGTGCTGATGCATTATTTCTCAATCAAAAGAACATAGGACAACTCAATGTTGAGGAATTGTCTATGCAACTTCCCGAAATAGAATTGATGAGCCAAAAAATGCACAAAGGGCATTCATCTCTATTCAAAATTCTTTTTGACCCAATTGGTGAATATTTATCCGAAACAGTTGATTTGCCCTTCAACTCAGCGCAATTTGTTGAAGAATTCAAGTCAACCCCTAAGGTATACTTGCTGATTGATGGACTGTTGTATCGAGAAAAGGGTGCCACAGAAAGTCAAGAGATTTCCTTTCTCCTCCAACATGCTGCTGACTATTTCGACATACTCACAGAGGCAGGCATTCCAGCGGCCGAGATTGCAAATCGCATGTTGTTTCGAACGGGTATTGGAACCGACTATTTATTCGAGATTGCCAAATGCCGTGCATTACGAACTGCCATACTGCGTCTGTTTAACGGTTACCAAATAGATGCTCATCCTCACCTTTGGGGGACTTCTTCTGCCTACTCTTTGTCGCACATTGATGAACACAGCAACTTATTGCGATTAAGCACAATGGGACTTTCCGCAGCAATTGGAAACTGCGACCTAATTGGACTTAAACCTTACAACTATTGGACAACAGAAACAAGACAAGAACAGCGATTGTCAAGAAACATTCAATTGTTGATGAAACACGAAAGCTACCTCAACAGGGTCAATGACATTGCAGCAGGTTCGTATACAATAGAAAATTATACATCTGGTCTTTTGAGCAATTCATGGGAAGATTTTCTCCGTGTTGAAAAGAAGGGAGGCATGCTCCATCAATTAAAACATCATCATCCGTTTAAATCCTGTGAAAAAGTCCATCGCGAAAGAGTTGAATTCTTTAAAAAAGGAGAAAAAGTCATGGTAGGTGTCAATAAATACTTGAGTGAAGAGGAAGCGGACACCGAATTTATCGAATCAATATTTTCACTCTCAAATTCGATTGTATCATGAGAGGAACATTCAATAAAAATCCATCAGTTGGACGGAAAGAAGTTTCAACAATGCAATGGAAAACAGCCGAAGGCTTGCTGTTAAAAGACCATTACCAGAGCGAAGATATTGAAGCGCTGAAACATGTCAACTATACTGCAGGCCTCCCCCCTTATCTGAGAGGTCCTTATGCGAGTATGTACGCAGTAAGGCCGTGGACCATTCGTCAATATGCCGGCTTTTCTACAGCAGAGGATTCGAATGCATTTTATCGAAAAAACCTTAAAGCAGGCCAAAAAGGACTTTCCGTCGCATTTGACCTGGCCACCCATAGAGGGTATGACTCTGACCATCCACGCGTTGAGGGTGATGTTGGAAAAGCAGGCGTAGCCATAGATACGATTGAGGACATGAAAATATTGTTCGACCAGATTCCATTGGATCAAATGTCAGTATCCATGACGATGAATGGTGCTGTCATTCCTATAATGGCATTTTACATTGCTGCAGCAGAAGAGCAAGGAGTGTCAGTCGCGCAATTGAGTGGTACCATACAAAATGATATACTCAAAGAGTTTATGGTGCGTAACACGTACATCTACCCACCTAAGCCTTCCATGCGCATCATTGCAGACATTTTTAAATACACTTCAGCAAAAATGCCAAAATTCAACTCCATCAGCATTTCGGGCTATCATATGCAAGAAGCAGGAGCTACTGCAGACATTGAACTTGCCTACACACTTGCAGATGGATGGGAATACCTAAAAACAGGTGTTGCTGCCGGATTGGACATTGACGCATTCGCTCCTCGCTTGTCATTCTTCTGGGCCATTGGCATGAATCATTTCATGGAAATTGCTAAAATGAGGGCGGCACGTATGCTGTGGGCAAAAATTGTGAAGAAATTTGATCCAAAAAATCCAAAATCATTGGCCTTGCGAACCCATTGTCAAACCTCTGGATATAGCCTTACTGAACAAGATGCATACAACAACGTAGGACGCACATGCATAGAAGCAATGTCTGCGGCATTTGGCGGAACGCAATCCTTACACACCAATGCACTTGATGAGGCCATCTCATTACCCACTGAATATGCGGCGCGCATTGCAAGAAACACTCAGCTTTACCTTCAGCACGAAACAATGATCACAAAAAGCATTGATCCTTGGGCAGGTGCGTATTATGTTGAGTCTTTGACAGATGATTTGGTCGAAAAAGCTTGGAAATTGATTGATGAAATTGAAGGCGCCGGAGGAATGGCCAATGCCATTGACCAAGGCATTCCTAAATTAAAAATCGAAGAGGCTGCTGCGAAGAGACAGGCAAGAATAGATTCCAACGGAGACATCATCGTTGGTGTCAATGACTTTATTAGCGCAGAGAAAGACTTGATCGAAGTATTGGACATTGACAATACTGCGGTACGCAAGCAGCAAATAGAAAGATTGAAGAAAGTACGCACAGAGAGAAATGAAGATCAATTGAAACGTTCGTTGGCGCAAATTCGTTCCACAGCTGCAGGTTCAGATGGCAATTTATTGGAGGCCGCAATAGAGGCAGCAAAACAGAGGGCCAGTCTAGGAGAAATCTCAGATGCCATGGAATCTGTGTATGGACGTTATACCGCACAAACAAAATCTGTTTCTGGTGTATATTCGCAAATAGCCATGCAAGACATTGATTTTAAGAAAGCCATTGAGATGGCAGATCAGTTTGAAGAAAAGGACGGACGACGGCCCAGAATCATGGTTGCCAAAATGGGACAAGACGGCCATGACCGAGGTGCGAAGGTGATTGCTACTTCATTTGCTGACATCGGCTTTGATGTAGACATAGGACCTTTGTTCCAAACACCCGATGAAGTGGTGAAGCAAGCACTTGAAAATGATGTGCACATTATCGGAGTATCTTCACTTGCCGCAGGTCATAAAACACTTGTTCCACAGGTGATGGCTGCACTGAAAAAATTTGATAGAGAAGATGTATTGGTGATTGTTGGTGGTGTGATTCCAGAACAGGATTATCCATTCTTATGGGACCAAGGAGTCGCAGGAATTTTTGGACCAGGCACCAAAATCTCTAAAGCAGCTCAGGAAATTTTAGAAATATTGTTGGAAGACTAAAAAGGCAGCACTTCTCCCTCAATACTGCACAAATTGAGGTAGGCATACTGCAATATCTCAAAAACCTCAATGGATTGGGTGTTGTTTATGGATCTTCCATCAATCTCATAGACCTTCGTTAACTCCCCCATACTGCCGGTGGTGAAAACTTCATCTGCATTGTAAAATTCACTCACCGAAATGTTGCGTTCAATGAGTTCAATTCCTTGCTTGCGGCACAAATGGATGACGTTTGAACGCGTAATTCCTGGCAAACAAGCGTCTGCACAAGGAGTAAAGACTACTTCATTCTTTACCATAAAGAGATTGGTAGCATTTGTTTCTGAAACAAAGCCATGGTTGTCCAGCATTATGGCATCATCAGCACCGTATAAATTGCCTTCAATTTTAGCTAAAATATTGTTGATTAAATTGTTGTGATGGATCTTCGAATCTAAATTCTGAGGAGAATTTCTTCGAATGCTTGATGTGACAAGTTTGATGCCGGAGGCAGGGTAAACAGGACGCTTCCATTCTGCCAAAACAATTAAGGTACATCCAAACTGGTTCAATTGGGGGTCCATCCCTGAGGTGGTCTTTAGCCCTCTACTGAGGGTTAACCGAATGTGTGTTTCATCCCTTTGATGATTGGCTGCTAAAGTTTTAAAAATTGCTTCACGTATAAAATCCTCGGAAGGTACCTTTTCAAAAAACATGCTTTTTGCAGAGGCCAACAAACGATCAAGGTGCTCCTGTAAACAAAAGATTTTGCCTTTATATACCCGTATACCCTCCCATACTCCGTCTCCACCTTGCACAAGGGAATCAAAAACAGATAGTTTGGCGTGAATACGAGGGTATAAGCGGTCTCCGATAAACACCTGTATGTCGTCGTTCCTAGAATCGTACTGCTGCATTTTTACTGAATTGATTGATCACGAAGAAAGGAATAATCTGGCATACATTGACGGTAAAGTGCCGCATATTTTTTCGGCAAGCGTACGGATTGTGATTTCTGAGGATGCAGTCCTGTTGACTGATGTACCGAACCATACCATACAGCTGCCCATATTCCATCTTCTTTTCTCGGGCCAGGTTTCCAAGACAACATCTTCACGTCAAAAGAGAGGCCTAGTTCATCACAAAGTTTGTGCAAAATTTCTCTGGGACTATCCATCAAGATACCTGTATCCAATACAATTGGTACTTGCCCATTTGATTGAAAAAAGTCAAAAAGTTTTGCACTGGACATGAGCCCTAAATCTTCAATACTTGGCCGTTCCATTACTTTCGAAAAACTCAGGATCATGGCCTTGGGATCGCGGACCAAGATGATGTTTTTATCAGACACAGCGAATTGAGGTTCATCGTTGCTCAAATGGTGGCTCATTTGCTTAAAGAAAACATGCGGAGTAGGATACTTCTTGTTGTAAACCTCCTTTATCACCCTTTCTTTTTCTGAGCTTTGCGTCTGCATAACCTCCAAGCGCATCGGGTGATGTAAGCCACTTTTTGCCAAATAATGTGCATAGAAAGGTTCATCCACGATCGACATATCTGATCGCTCCCCAAAGGAATACATGATGGCTGTGCTTCGGTTGCGCGGGCTAGCCCAAAGGTTTATTCGCATGCCATCAGAACTTCAACTTTAGACTGTCTCTCAAAGGTGCATCAATTGCGCTATTCTTGTTCCAATAAGGACTTTTTAGCTGTGCTTTCTTTCTTGCCACGGTAGTGAATGTGTTGGAATTGTTGGCAGTGCTTGTTAGCTCGCGCCATCCGACAATTTCGTGAGGAAAATTTGCCGTATAGATGATCTCCAGACGCCGACCCAAATTTTGATAATCAACTTTCAATTCAACGAGTTGATGACCTGGCATATCTTCTTTGAGGTAATCTGACTTGCTGATTACCGCTGGATAAGCATGCAAAGCTTTGTGTGCCATTCTTATGTATTGGGATGAAGGAAATACCATCTGTTCTCCAATTGGGACCAAATCAGGATTCAGTCTCAGTTGAGCCCACAACCCATCTTCTAGAATGGATGTCTCGATAGTTGTATGAACATCTCCTTCGCCCTCAAAATAAGAATTGGATTGAACCTCGTATTCTTCCCCTTTTTTGTTTAATTGCAGCCACGCATGGCCGCACCACTCCTGTGCAGAACTGCTCACCTTCATTGCAGGGCTATACTTTTTCTGGTGCACGGGAATGAAGGAAGAGGTCATCATGGAATAATCATATATCCCAGTAGGAAATTTTCGAACAAAATTTAGCTTCAGCACAGAGACCGACGCGTTTTGGCTCAATCCTTCGTCCTTAACTTGTTTCTCGACAAGAAAATCTTCAGTGACAAAGATCAATACAGCCTCGCCATTGTGGATTTCATCATAGCGTGCTTGTTGCAAATCGTAAGACGTAATCTCTGCCTTTCCAGCATACCAATAGGCATTAAACTCACCGTTAGATTGATTTTCGATCTTCTCGACTGTACTTTGGTCGCCTGTATCTTGACCCGAACAATTCGTAAAAAATAGGAAAATAAGTAAGGAACAGAATTGGATGAAGTATTGCATAATGCCAAAGCTAGTATTTTGAAATCAAACATTCAATCGTCGTAGATGTTTGAGAAGATTAACGGATTAAACTAAAACTACCCTTCCGTAAATGCTCTTTGTTCTGGCTATCTGTATAACGTAGAGTATAAATGTATGAACCCGCTGGTGCTGCTTTGCCATTCCAACTTCCATCCCATCCTTTGTTAATGTCATTGCTGGTAAAAATTTGCTCCCCCCAACGGTTGTATATAATCATTTCGAAACGACGGTAGTCAAAGAATTGTCCTTTTGGTCCAAATTCTGTATTTACACCCTCAGGAACAAAGGCGTTTGGCACATAAAACAATGGAGTAACATCAGCACAGACGATATTTGAATAAGCTCGGGCAGGTGGCAAATTAGTCGTTTGTTGATCATTGAAAGGGGTTACATTTCCTTGTACCGCTTCAATACGATAACAAAATTTACCTATAGATGCCGCATCATCATATACATCATCAAAAAATACATTCATCCCATTTGAGCTTGGCTCAACACGTTCATAAACATTTTGAGAAGGCAGAGCGTCAATGCCCCGGTAAATATTGTAGTATTGAACAGTACTGTCCCAACCTTCTAGCGCATTCCATTGCAATCGATTTCTTAAAGCTTCTTGTTCTGTATGAATTTGTAAATGCATGCTTCTCGAAATGTTCGAGGCTTGTACTTCAGCACCGCATGGATTGTAGGTAAGCAGTTGGTAAAAATAACTTCTCGCATCAGTTTGTACTTGCACATCGAGGAACTGAAGTGCGGGTTTCCGAACGCTTTCATTTGAAAATTTGTGCAAAGGATAAAGCTGCATTGCGTTCTCACCCTTAAATATTTGATGCGATCCAACCACTACTGATGTATCTTTGTATATGGTAAGTTCTATTTGATTGTTTTCATTCACTGTAGTGTTGTTGATGTATCCGTACGAAGGAATTGCATCATAAATCACAGAATCATAGACGACATTGGAGTTTGAGGGATAGATTTTATCTTGTGTTTTGCCACTTTCTGCCCTCACATAGAATGCATGCTTTCGGTTTCCTTTGATTGGCTTATAGTTCAATTGATTACTTTGAGTTTTCAAGCCAGTTGATACAAATGAATTTATTGCATCCGAAGCATTTGTATCCACAAAAAGTTCATATACCACTTTAAAATCTGGATCAAATCCTAAATACGAATTCCACTGCAACTCAAACACACTATCACAAGTATTCCATTGGGAAGAAATGTGCATGCTTTGATGAAAAGGAATGGCCTCTAATGCACTCACTGATCCACAAGCATCTTGGGATTGAACACCTAAGTAAACAGCTTCTTTTGATGCATCTAGCTGCTGCTGAGGGATAATGTAATGACCGATTGGCGCCATTGTATCCCAAGAAGAAGAAGCAAGTTTGCTGTAATTCGATTGGGTTTGATAAGGCTCATCAACGGTATAAAAATTTATTCGAGCCACATCGCCTGGATTCTGAGAAGGCGAAGAATTGTCCCAGCGCACAAACAAATTGCCATTTCCATTACCAAGATGATTGAAGGAAATTGATTTTATCCTTTCAACAGCGGGGGGCACTTGATCCAACACACGAGCACTGTCTAAATTCGAGACTGTTTTACATCCACTAATTGGATCGTGCAATTGAACGAAGTATGAATATGTCTCGTCACATACCTGCCTATTGCTTTGATCTTTGTATTGAAAAGCACCTACATCAGAACCAATTAAATTTCTTCTGGCATAAGGGCTAAGAATATGGTCTTTATACACATTGAATGTGCTTGTTGGAGGCGTATTTTGAAAGCCATAGTCTACCCCAGTCTCTGTCCAATTCAATTCCACCCTTTTGTTCATATCATTGGGGAGCGCATTTGCAACAATATCAATTGTACGAATGGTTGAATAAGTACTAAAGTCAGTTCCATCGCAACCTGAGCGTGTCCGTATCCTTATCTCAAGGAAATTTTGCTGTGCATTCACTCCATCAATCAAAAAAGAATCCAACACTTGTGCTCCCTGGTTTTGCTTGTAAATTAGGCCCTTTTTATTCTGTTGATTGATGTAATTTATCCAACTTCCGCCCTCTACTCTATAATCTACTTCATAGTCCAATCCGTTCTTTGTAGTATCTTTAGGGCTGATGAATGAAACCCAGACACTGCCGTCAGGATTCACGGCTGTGCATCTCAATTCTGGAGAAGGTACAATTTCAAAAGTTCTTAGACTGTCAGCAACTGTAAAACTATGCATTGAAGATATATTGACTGCACCTTCATCATCAAAGGCCAATACACGAAACCTATAGTTGATGCCTTTGATGACGTTAATTGAAAAAGTCGTTTGGTCAGGATTGTTGATTTGTTCAAGCAACTGCATTTGTCGTCTAGCGGTATCATGATAGATGCGATAACCTTTTACTGCTTTTGGAAAACCAGTTGGTTTGTTCCAACTCAATTCATAATTGGATGCGCAGGTAGGTGCTTTTAATTTGCCTTTGAGTAAAATGGTGGTATACACATCGCTTACCTTAACATTGTTTACGTTGCATTTGTCGATGGATTCCAACACAAATGCTTTGGAGTTTATGTTGGCTTGCTGACCCTTAATTAATGTTGAATCTTGAACGCCATTTTTAAGACTCTTAAGCAGTTGGCCAGAAAGATTGTTTTCATAGAAGTTAAAAGTGCCCGCTGTTCCTGCATTTCCACGATCTATTCTTACATAAATATCTCCATTGTTTTCAACCCTTAAGGTATCGAGTTTTGGCTTGGGCAAGAAACCATCGTCACGCATGTAAATAGTATCAATTAGACTGAAGGTGCTGAATGTGAGTGTTTGAAGACTGTCTTCAAAAGCCGTACCCTGTACTGGTAACCGGACAGTATCTCTTGCTTCTACCCTAAATCCAACATATTCACCACACACATTCGTTTTCACTTGAAAATTGGTGCTGCCAACAGTATCTCCTCTAAGATACCAATTGGATGGGACTGATGCGCCTCCATTGAGGATAGAATCATTTTCCCAAATGTAAAAATGTGTCCTAGATTCATACGGATAATCATAAGATAATGCATTCAGTGGTTTTGGCCGATTCCAACTTAAACTAACTTTTGAATTTATTGGGAAGGGTGCCGTTCCAATGGGCACAAGCTCAGGTTCAATAACCTGCACGGGCTCTGAAGGAGCAGAAAGTACCGAATCAGAGCAACCGGACGAAGTGGTCATTCTAAAATACCAATCTCTGTTTGGAATTTTTCGTAAAATATTGTTTCCAATGGCGGGCGGTGGGTTCGGAAAATGAACAAAAAATTGCTGATTTTCTTTGCTGCTTTGGTAAAGATTTATCCCGGGGTTGAGCACATTATAAATGCTCGGTTTTACTCCATTACCTGGGGCGGCACTTTCAACAATATAATGGTCAAATGTCGAGGAAGAATCCAAGGGAGGCACCCATTGATAAGTAACTTTGCCATTAAGGTCTACAGAAGCTCCTTTCATAATTGGGGCCTTTATAGGTAGGGGATCATTTACCTTTACGGTAATTGTGGCATAGTTTATTGCAGGTATTGGACAATGGTCATCCTCGACTCTCAATACAAATCTGTACAAACCCTCCAGAGAACCCGGAGTTCCTGTTTTCGTTTGAATATGACGGCAATCAGTTTGCCAAATAAATTTGGTTGTAATGGAGCCAAAAGCTTGTATTTTATATTCCGGTGGGAAAGCATCTTTGTCATAAAAAGGTGTTTTTTTTCTCAAATAAGCACAAGGCTCTACGACCATATTTTGTCCCCTTCCGTAAGTAATTTGACAAGGTAAATCACTTGCCTTAGTCTTTGAAAACATCAAGCCCCCAGGAACTATGGTAACTTGTTGTAATTGTGTGCCAATTCCCGTTAGATTACTGTCCTTTACCTGCACACCCACTACTAAGCGTTGACCTGCAATTGTTCGTATTCGAATATCATTTGAATTCTTGCCATTTAACTTTACTTCCGGAGGTGTATTGATTTGATTGTTTGGCAATCGCTCACAATCAAATACGGAAACGGGTATCTCACGATAAACACTCGCTATTTTTACTCCGTCTCGATAAGAATCCGCTCTGTGTACTGTTAAGAATTTTTCTGTTCCCCCTCCATTGTTCACCTTCATCACTACAGAACCAGTTGTTCGGTTCAATGTTGAAGGGATATTGTCTTGATCAAACGTTTTATCAGGTGTTGGATTGTCATGAGAATAACCACTTTCGTAAACAAGTGGCACAAAAGAAAATCCCGGATTAATGGGCTTATCCCAAGCAAAGACAATTGAATCTAAGTCTGGATCAATCACTACCGAATTGTAAGTGAATTTTTGCCCTCGACATACCATGGTAGTTGGCAGTGCTTCGAATTTTGGAGATGAGTCTAAACACGGATATGTTTTATCGCGGTTTTTTGTTCTATACATTTTGGCTCTTAGCACCATCGTGCCACCGCTAGATTTTACATTCTTTAAATCATTAGGTCGGCAACAACGCGCAATAAATGTAAAATCCCACCCATTTATTTTGGGTGGAATTCCATTGATCACCACAGGTGCAGAAACATAAAAAAACTGTTGCATTGATCCAGGATCTTCATCACCACAAGAATTTGCATCGCCATATTGTCCGGAACATACCGGTGATGTATCTCCATTGCGCTCGTTTAACCATCGATTTGAATCTGGTTTTAACAATATGGTTTTCAAGGGCAAACCAAACTGATCTAAAGGATATTGCGTATCATTAGGATGAAGTGTTAAAATTTCATCATTGTATTTGTAAGGTATACCAGTACAATCCCTGTAAACCGTGAGGTAAAATCTAAATCGTCCATTGGATAAACAATCCCACCGCAATTCTCCACCCATTACATGATCCGCCTTCAGCTCACTTAGGAACAATAAAAACAGACAGATGAATGAAAAATACAATTTCATGATTGAGTTATTACCTTCAACTATTAAAGACGTGTATTTTTTAAAGTTGCCTAGACTTTCTCTAATAAAAAGCGCCTTGAGACGCTTTTTTTGATGTCTGTATTTCTATTTAAGCGGATAATAAATGTGAGTTTCAACCAGGGCGCTATCCACCTCGGTAGGGTCATTTGCGTAAACTTCCCAGCAATACTCTTGCAATTCATATTCGCTTGATTTTACGTAACTTTCCATAGCTTCATGCATACTCCCAGATGCATTGTAATCACCATAATGAATGCCACGTAAAGCTTTGCCACTAGGTGTATGTTTGACTTTAACTCTTCCTGATGCTTCAGCTTCTCCCTCATAAGGAATAGCAGCTTCTAAGATTACTTTCTCGGGAGAATAATGATGGTAAAGTGCCAAAGGCATGCCCGATGAAGAAGCGCTTTCGTTCGTTTCTAAAAAAATGCTCAATTCTGCATACAATTCTCCCAGCTTCTGTCCAATGGCATCTGCAGTAGTAGAATCCAATATGCTAACAATCTCCATTGGATCCACCTCAACTTCTTCGATGTTCAATGATGTCGACGATTCTACTGGTTTTGATTCAACCAATTTCTTCAGAGTAGTAAGGCTCTTTTTGTAATTATCATGCAACATGGGCTCCATGAGGGAATTCATCCAATTCATGTAAATAGGAGTTTCAGCACCGTCAAAGGTCCATTTCACCTCAGTTACACCTTCCATTTCATTAAAGTGGAAAGCAGCATAACTCACTCCATCCCATCCTTCAAAACTCATTTTCACTTTCATGAGTTTATTCTTTTCAATTTCAACCACTTCTTGCCGCCCATTGCCAACTTGTGGGTGCTTACTTTTCCAATCACTGAAGGATCCAACTTCACCAAAAGTCTCAGAATACTCAGATTCCATATCTGGATCCATTTGATTCCAAACAGCCCATTCTCCCCATCCCGAGAAATTGACAACTTCTTCATACACGATAGACGCAGGTGCATTAATTTCAATGGATTCTTCCATGACTACTTTATTGTCCATTGCCGCATTTACAATAAAGAAAATAGCGATTAATCCAATTACAATTATGAGCAGCCACTTAAAAATTTTTAATAATATTTTCATAGTCTTTCAGTTAAATAAAATAATCTAGGTTTAGTTTGACCAACCGAATATAGAACAATTTTCGTTTTTTTACAATTGAAAAATTCGCTTTATGAACGCGCACGAAATTGATTATAAAATATTTGGAGATGACTTACAATGTGTCGAAGTTGAATTAGACCCCAATGAAACTGTAATTGCAGAGGCTGGGAGTATGATGATGATGGATGGCAACATCGAAATGAACACCATTTTTGGAGATGGCTCAAAAAATGAAAAAGGACTGATGAATAAACTCTTTAAAGCCGGGAAAAGGGTGCTTACCGGAGAAAGTTTGTTCATGACCACATACACGCACAGAGGCGTCAACAAAGCGCATGTAACTTTCGCAGCACCCTATCCAGGTAAAATCGTTCCCATGCAGCTGAGTGAGTATGGAGGTAAAATAATTTGCCAGAAAGATGCATTTCTCTGCGCGGCAAAAGGCGTTTCAGTAGGCATCGCATTCCAGCGCAGGTTAGGTGTTGGCTTTTTTGGTGGAGAGGGTTTTATCATGCAAAAACTAGAAGGAGATGGAATGAGTTTTCTGCATGCAGGTGGCACAGTCATTAAGAAAACTTTAAAAGAAGGTGAACTTCTAGAAGTTGATACAGGTTGTATTGTTGCATTCACTCAAAGAGTTGATTACAATATACGCTTCCAAAAGGGCATCAAGAATACTTTATTTGGTGGAGAAGGACTATTTATAGCAAAATTACAAGGCCCGGGTGATGTTTGGATTCAATCCTTGCCATTCAGCAGATTAGCAGATCGAATTTATGCCAACTCTCCAAAACAAGGTGGGTCCAGAAAAGGAGAAGGAAGCATTCTAGGAGGACTCGGTGACTTAATCGATGGACGATAATAGATGAGATCTAAATCAATGAAAAAGAAAGTCTTGACTTTTTTTGCCTTTTTGTGTTGCTGTTACCTCGAAATGTCTGCTGCCAAATTTGGTGGCAATAAGGATACCGTGAAGGCCATTGTCATTTCAAAGACGGACTCAAGTTCTTTTTTTGATATCGAACAAATGAGTGGAGAACAAATTATCCACCTCATTGATTCATTGTTGGAAGAAGACAATGTCCCGGAGGAGTTGATAAAAGGTATCAATGATTATGCAGAAAGCCAACTCTTTAAACATGATTATTACATCTCACTCACGGGATTTTACGACGAAAGCATCTATCCATCAAACTCTATGTATCAAGATTGGGATACCTACAACATCTACCCTTATGAGGAGGAAATAAGAAAAAACGATGTTGCGATTAAACTGGTACTTCAAGACACTAACAACGAATGTAGGTTTGTTCCGCCAATCAAGGGTTTAATTACATCTAATTTTGGATGGAGAGAAGGTAAAAATCACAACGGAATGGACATTGACCTTCAAGTTTGGGATCCTGTTGTGGCCTCCTTTGATGGCATGGTGCGTATCTCAAGGTACCATCCAGGTTATGGGCGGGTAGTAGTAATTCGTCACTACAACGGTTTAGAAACACTGTATGCGCATCTACATCGCTTAAAAGTTAAACCAGGTGATGTTGTAGAGTCTGGACAAGTAATTGGCTTGGGTGGAAGTTCAGGTAGATCAACTGGCAGTCACCTTCATTTTGAAGTACGGTTCAAGGGAAAAGCCATAAATCCTCGCACTATTGTAGATTTTAATGGCAATAAATTGGTCAGTGATTCTCTTCAATTAATCAAAACAAAATGGTCGTATAATGCCATTCCATTAGGCATTGAATACCATACCGTTAGTAGAGGTGAGCATTTGTATGGACTCGCTAAAAAATATGGCACCACAATCAATCACCTTTGTGAAATAAATGGGATACACCGCAATAAACCGCTTCGTATTGGACAAAAATTGAGAGTTGGCAGCTAATGTGGACCAAAATTAATTTTCAAGAGCACCCTACCAACATTCGAAAGAAAGTGTTCTTCTTTGAAGAAGAGGAGCACGCTCGTCATTTTGAGGATTTACTCCAGAAGGAAAGCATTCGTTTTGAAAAACAGATTGACCATCAAGAGGATCGCAAAATATATTTTGGTGTAAGCCTTGCCGATTTTGAAAAAGTAAAAAAACTGAATTACATCACCATCGGAAAATATCGTCAAAAATTCATTCCTGATACCGCTCTTCGATGGTTTGTGATTGGCATTTCAATCCTTGTTTTAATTATGGCATTAATTGGGCTCCTTCTTTCAACTTAATTTCGGATTGAAGAAATAGTAATTTTGCCGCATGAATAAATGGACCGTTTTCGGTGTATTTCTAATTTGCATCCTTGCTGTAAAGGTATTGGTTGCGCAAAAGGCAGTTACCACCTTTGGATTACAATTTAAACCCATTATAAACACTGACATTGCAAACAATAGGCCTCAATTTCAAGAAGTAGGCAATGTTTCATTTACAATTTCGCCAAAAGGTGGATATAGTTTTGGTATGCTGGTTCGAAAGGGAATAACAAAACAATTTTCTATTGAAACAAGTATTAATGTGACACAAAGGAATTACAACCTTAAAATTGACTACGATTTAATTAACTTTAAAGGTAATTCAGACTTTCGGTATAACGCCTATGAAATCCCAGTACTTGGACTTATCTATGCTCAACTAGGGGAACGTAGCTATCTCAATACAGCCTTCGGGCTATCTTTGAATTTTCTCCCCTCAGATTGGAATACCTTTGGAGACTACTTTGAACATTTGTCCGTTAGAAAATCTTGGATAATGCCGAGTATATTAGCCAACTTTGGCTTTGAATATCGAACATATGACAAAGGCTATTGGTACATCGGTTTCTCTTTTCTAAGACCCTTTAATTACATTACTACTGCAATTGTTCAGTATAAGGGCCCTTTAGAACAAGGTGAAATCACTGCCTTTAATATTTTAGGGAATTATTTAACATTAGATCTGAGGTATTTCTTTAATGAACCACCAGAAAATAGAAAAAGTAAAAGAAGATGATGACATTGGTTGACAATACAAAAGAATGGCTTATTATACTCTTTGCAGAATCGGGTATAAAGATTGAGTATGCTGAAATTTTTGTGGCCTCTATCCTTATCCTTGCGACGCTAGTGATCGCTTTTCTTATCGATAAAATCAGTCGGTTTTTACTTCAAAATGTATTTGCCTCTTTGGTGCAAAAAAGTAAAACTGACTGGGATGACTTGTTGGTAGAAAACAAAGTCTTTTCTGCCATTGCACACATTGTCCCCATCATTTTCATTTTTATGATGCTTCCTCACATACTAGGCAACCATCCCACAGTAAATGAATACATTGAACGCATCAGTGAGGTAATAATTACCATCACCTTTATTGTGGTACTGTTTAGATTTTTAAACACCCTTCGCACTATTTTAAGCAGAGTTGAGCTGTTAAAAGACAAGCCCATTGACAGCTACTTTCAATTGGCAAAAATTGTCATCGGCATCATTCTAGGCGTTTTTTCCTTGGCTGTGCTGACTGGTCAGTCACTCACATACTTCTTAGGTGCATTTGGCGCGATGACAGCCGTTCTTATCTTGGTGTTTAAGGACACCATTCTTGGTTTTATTGCAAGCATACAGCTTGCAGCCAATGACATGATTCGAATAGGCGATTGGGTTCAAATGGAAAAGTTTGGGGCAGATGGTGACGTTATTGGCATAAACCTCACCACTGTGAAAGTGCGCAATTGGGACAAAACAATCACCACAGTACCTACCTATGCTTTTATATCGGATTCTTTTAAAAATTGGCGTGGGATGCAAGAAATCGGCGCACGCAGAATATCTCGATCCATTTATATAGACCAAAATTCTGTTCACTTCGTGAATCAAGAACAATTAAATCAATTCAAAAAAATTCAGTTACTAAATGATTATATTCACAAGAAGGAGAAAGAGATTGCCGAATTCAACAAAACGTATCAAATTGATGACTCAAGTTTAATCAATGGCAGAAGAATGACTAATCTGGGTACTTTCAGAGCTTATCTGAAGAATTACATTGAAAACCATCCAAAAATTGACAAAAATCTGACAATTCTTGTCCGACAAATGGCACCCGCAGAAACAGGCATACCGATACAGATTTACGCTTTTTGCTCAGACATTGAATGGGTAAATTATGAAAGTGTCCAAAGTGACATTTTTGACCATGCACTTGCAATCATTGAAGAGTTCGATTTGAAAATATTCCAAAACCCATCAGGCTCTGATTTCAATCAATTGATGAAACGCTAATGTCAAACAGCTCAATTCTTGAGAGCTCCTCTAGCCCATCATTCTTATACATTTCCATAAGTTCGAGGAGAGATTCTGGTGTATCGATAGGTTTGTAATTGATATAATCGACAAACCTTATGCCTTCAATTATTCTTGCGTTGTAGGCTTCTCTGAATCGATAACCACCTCCATCGGTTTTGTAAGAATATGCCAAATAACCTATAGCACTGTTTTGGGTATCTAACCAATAGATAAATTCATCTTCATGGTCTTCTCCACCCCCCTCTTCTTTGAATGTGACTTGTATTACATCATATGCTTTATCCAAGATGGTTGTAGTGCCTAAATATTGCTTTTGAACAGCTGCATCGTTCAAACGATAAGGAAGTAATGCAAAATAAATGACTGAATTGATTGAAGCAGTAATCTTCTTACCCATACTATCCGGCAAAGCCACCGAAATTCCATTGATTTTTCGTTGAAATCCAGAGTTGGAATACACATCCTCTACCTCATTGCTGTCAAGCATCGAATAACGGAACATAGAGAAATTGTCGTTTTGCCTTACAATTCGATAGCCCATGGATCTAAAACTGAATTGAATGTCTGAATGATCAAAACGCTTACCCCCGGCATTCTCAATGGCTTTATTTACAATTTGATCGGCAGTAATGACTTTTTTACAGGACCATGTTGCAAACAGGATTAGAACAGTAATTTGAAGCAGTCTTTTCATATTTATTTTATTAAAAAAGGGGCAGTAATTGAGTTTGAACATTTTTTTAATCCTTCAACATTTCCTTGATACATGAGCTCGCCACCATTGTCTCCCCCCTCTGGTCCTAGATCAATGACCCAATCTGCTTGCTTTATGACCTCTGGGTTGTGCTCAATCACCAAAATTGAATGCCCCCTATCCAATAAGGCGTTGAAAGATTTTAGAAGCTTAGATATATCATGAAAATGAAGTCCAGTCGTTGGTTCATCGAAAATGAATAAGCAGTGGTCTTTTTGCGCACCCTTTCCTAAGTAGGTAGCTAACTTTATTCGTTGTGCCTCTCCTCCACTTAACGTCCCTGATGCCTGTCCTAATTTTACATAGCCTAAACCAACTTCCAAAAGCGGCTGCAAGCGATCAGCTACACGAATAGCATCCTTAGAATCTTCGAAGGACTTGAAAAAGTGCACCGCATCCGCTACCGTCAGGTCTAATACCTCGGCTATGTTTTTTTCATGGAAATTCACCTCCAAAACCTCATCTTTAAACCGCTTGCCTTGACAGCTTTCACATACAAGATGAACATCAGCCATGAATTGCATTTCTTCAGTAATCTCACCTTCGCCTTTGCACATTTCACACCTACCGCCTTCAACATTGAAAGAAAAGAAGGCAGGTTTATACCCTCTAGATTTAGACAATCCTAAAGAAGCATAGAGTCTTCTGATCTCATCGTAAGCTTTGATGTAAGTGACCGGATTAGACCTGGAAGACTTTCCGATCGGATTTTGATCGATGAATTGAATGGATTGAACCTCTTTCAATGCCCCCTTAATACTTAAGAATGAGCCGACCTTATCTCCATATTCTCCAAGATGTTTTTGAATGGCAGGATAAATGATCTCTTTTACCAAAGTAGATTTGCCTGAACCACTCACCCCACTCACCACCGTCATTGCATGCAATGGAAATTTGACATCAATGCCCTTTAGGTTGTGTTGACGCGCCCCGAAAAGCTCTATAAAATTATTGAACTTTCGTCCGGATTTTTTTTGCGTAACTATCATACGATCACTGAGATATTTAGCAGTTAAGCTTTCTGCCTTCATCAATTGTTCTGGACTGCCTTGAAACACTAATTTTCCACCTTGACTGCCTGCCTCTGGTCCCAAATCCAATACCTCATCAGCAGAAGATATAATGTCTTCATCATGTTCAACTACGATTACAGTATTGCCTAATTTTTGAAGTGAACGCAAAATCTCAATGAGTTTTTCTGTGTCCTTTGGGTGCAACCCAATGCTTGGCTCATCAAGAATGTACATGGATCCAACGAGACTGCTTCCTAAAGAAGTGGCGAGATTTATCCTTTGAGACTCCCCCCCTGAGAGGCTTGCAGCAGGTCGATTAAGGCTTAGATAACCAACGCCTACTTTAATTAAGTAGTCTAATCGGTTATTGATTTCTAATAGAATTCTCTTGGAAACTTCTTCAGCGTGTTCGTTCAATTTTAAGTCGTCAAAAAATGCCTTCACTTCCAGAATGGAAAGTTCTACCAAACTCTGTATCGATCTTCCTCCAACCTTAACATAACTGCTTTCTTTTCTGAGCCGACTCCCCTTGCAATCAGGACATTTCGTTCTTCCTCTATACCTAGCGAGCATGACACGGTACTGGATTTTGTAACTTTTTTTGGACAAATAGTCGAAAAACTGATTCAAGCCCTTAAAATATTTGTTTCCTTCCCAAAGAAGTGCATACTGTTCATCGCTTAACTCAACAATGGGTTTATGAATGGGAAAATCAAATGCCTCTGCATTGCGAATGAGGTTTCTCTTCCACAATTGCAATTTCTCGCCTTTCCAGCACGCAATGGCATCTTGGTATACCGACAATGATTTATTTGGAATAACTAAATCCTCATCAATACCAATCACTTTGCCAAAACCCTCGCAGCGAGGACAAGCTCCAATTGGATTATTAAAGGTAAACAAATTAACGGAGGGCTCAATAAATTGTATTTCTCCTTCCTCAAAAGCGTTCGAGAACTCCTTTTCAATGGTGTCCTCATCTCTCTGAATCAATAGGCAACATTTTCCTTTTCCCTCATAAAAAGCAGTTTCTACAGAATCGGCAATCCGGCTTTTCTCTTCTTTGAGCTCTGAATTGACTTGGAAACGATCTATGATTAGGTCCAAATGATCCACTGCCAATTTTTGATCTACTATGTCTTCTAGCCACTGAACTTGATGGCTGAATAAGGCTCTACTGAACCCCTGCTGAATCAATAACTTTATATGATCATCCCATTCTTTATCCAAATTCACCTTGGACAACAATAAGATTCTACTTCCTACGATTTGTTCAAAAATATGGTCAACTACATCCTCGACAGTGTTCTGCTTGATTTCATTGCCACTAACAGGTGATATGGTTTTACCGACCCGTGCATACAAAAGCTTTAGATAATCATAGATTTCCGTGCTTGTACCTACGGTAGACCTGCTGTTGCTGCTATTTACCCTTTGTTCAATAGCAATTGCAGGTGAAATACCCTTAATGTAATCCACATCGGGTTTTTCCAACTTTCCGAGAAACTGCCTTGCATAAGATGACAAGCTCTCCACATAGCGCCTTTGCCCTTCTGCATAAAGTGTACTAAATGCCAGTGATGATTTCCCTGAACCAGACAACCCACTTAAAACAACAAACTTGTTGCGCGGAAGTGCCACATCAATGTTTTGAAGGTTATGTACGCGGGCTCCCTTAATGAGTATGTAATCTTTCGGATCAAGTTGATCAATAGCGTAGGTCATTCTCGAGTTTTTACATTAGTATAGTGGCCGACAAAAATAAATTGAACTTTTGGTTAAATTTGTATTGGAGTTATGCATTGCACAATAAAGCAAACCATTCTTCGTTATTGTTCGTATTAAATATAAATATACCCAAACGCCTATAGTATAAACATTACTTTTTTGAACTCGCTTTTTTTGAAAGGCAAAGATGTAAGTGTTTATGGAAAAAAATCTATTGAGCGACAAAGTCTTAATAAGACAATATTTAGATGGGAAAGAATCATCTTTTGAAACTTTACTAAATCGTTACAAAGACAGAGTATATTCATACATCTTCTTTACAGTGCGTGATGAAAACTTGGCCAATGATGTCTTTCAAGAAACATTCATGAAAGCCATCAAGACACTAAAGAAAGGTGGTTACAATGAAGAAGGTAAATTTCTTCCCTGGGTAAATCGGATTGCACATAATCTCATTATAGATCATTACAGAAGAAAACAGAAATACCCGACAACTAGCGGAGGTCCGGATTTTGACATTTTTGAAATCATCAAAGATGAGCGCCCAAATGTGGAAGAAGACACCATTAAGGACCAGATCCTTTCTGATGTTAAGAAACTCATTCACCAATTGCCTGACGATCAGAAAGAAGTATTGATGATGCGAATGTATTTCGACATGAGTTTCAAAGAAATTGCAGAGCGTACCAATGTCAGTATAAATACGGCTTTGGGCCGAATGCGCTACGCCCTGATAAATCTTCGTAAGATGGTCGATAAAAACAAGTTAACTTACGTCAATTGATTTTTATGGTGGGAATGCAATAATGTTTAGTAGAGGTACGTTTAAATTACTCACAAAACATCTATACTGCGTATGAACCATTTTACTTTTTTTGATTCCCAAGAACTAGACAAAGAAGAAGGAGCACTCAACAGGCTTTTAAAAAAGAACACTATAGAGGATGATATTATAAGCCCTTCGAAGACCTCGTTATACAACATCCTCAATTATTCAAAAGCGTTAAGCATTCGTCAAAGCAAGCAGCTGGAAACAATAGAGCATTTGCTTAACTAAATAGGCTTGCCCTTCCAATCCTAGAACAAATTGGACATTGCTCAGCGTTGTGAGGTCTAGCTTTACAATATTCACGACCAAAAAAGATAATCTGCAAATGCAATTTATTCCATAATTCTTCGGGGAACAATCGTTTGCAATCTTTTTCAGTGGTCTCCACATTTTTACCGGTGGACAATCCCCATCTGTAAATTAATCTATGAATGTGGGTATCTACAGGAAATGCAGGATACCCAAAAGCTTGTGACATGACCACTGAGGCTGTCTTATGCCCTACTCCTGGCAAAGATTCTAAATCTTTGAAGTTTTCAGGCACCTCAGCTCCAAAACGATCCACTAAAATTTGAGACAACTCAAAGATTGCTTTAGACTTTCTTGGCGACAATCCACATGGTTTGATAATTGCTCTAATCTCATCTATCGAGAGTCTGATCATTGCTTCCGGATTTTCAGCCTTTTCAAACAATTTGGGTGTGATTTTATTTACGCGTTGATCTGTGCACTGCGCAGACAAGAGTACTGCTATGAGTAAAGTGTATGGATCTTTGTGATCTAAAGGAATAGGTACTACAGGATAAAGTTCTTCCAATTTGTTGATAACAAATTCTACTTTTTCGTATTTCTTCATAAAGTGACAAATTTAAAGCAATAATATTGCAGCATTCTGATTAAATAATTACCTTGTAAAGGTTCTATTTGACAATAAAATCGTCATCATGAGTAAATTAAACATCGGAGACAAAGCTCCCGACATTTATAGCACAGATCAAGACGCCAATTCTTTTGATCTATCTACTTTCAAAGGTAAAAAAGTGGTCTTGTTTTTTTATCCCAAAGACGATACCCCCGGATGTACAAAAGAAGCATGTAACTTAAGGGACAATTATGCACGCTTTCAATCAGAAGGTTACGAAATTGTGGGAGTTAGTGCTGATTCTACAGAAAAACACCAAAAGTTCATCACTAAATATGATCTACCTTTTACACTTCTTGCAGATGTAGATAAAAAAATCATTAACGACTATGGTGCTTGGGGTCTGAAAAAATTCATGGGAAAAGAATATGAGGGAATTATTAGAATGACCTATGTTATTGATGAAGATGGAAATATTGAAGACATCATTGATAAAGTAAAAACTAAAGAACATACATCACAAATTTTAAAGTAAAATGGCTGAGGATAAGGAAAACAAAAAGCAGAAATTAAAGGCGCTTGAACTGACAATTGATAAACTTGAAAAAACATATGGTAAAGGCGCCATTATGAAACTTGGAGACAAGGTTGTTGAACATGTGGATGTTATACCTTCCGGTTCTATTGCGCTTGACATTGCCTTGGGTGTGGGAGGATATCCAAGAGGGCGAATTGTAGAAATTTATGGTCCAGAATCTTCTGGTAAAACCACATTGACGATCCATGCAATTGCAGAAGTGCAAAAACAAGGAGGCATAGCTGCATTTATAGATGCAGAGCATGCATTTGACGAATTTTATGCGAAGAGTTTGGGGGTGGATACTGAAAATCTTTTAATCTCGCAGCCAGACAATGGAGAACAAGCATTGGAAATTACAGACAACTTGATTAGATCAGGCGCCATAGACCTCATTGTGATTGATTCCGTTGCAGCCCTAACTCCAAAGGCAGAAATAGAAGGAGACATGGGAGATTCTCGCATGGGATTGCAAGCAAGATTAATGTCTCAAGCACTCAGAAAACTCACGAGCACAATCAGCAGGACAGGTTGCACTTGCATTTTCATCAACCAACTAAGAGAGAAAATTGGTGTAATGTTTGGAAATCCTGAAACTACAACCGGTGGGAATGCACTTAAATTCTACTCTTCGGTGCGTTTAGACATTCGAAGAAGTTCTCAAATTAAAAATGGTGAGGAAGTTATAGGCAACAGAGCAAAGGTAAAAGTGGTAAAAAACAAAGTCGCACCCCCATTTAGAAGAGCTGAATTTGACATTATGTATGGAAGCGGCATTTCAAGATCAGGAGAAGTATTGGACATGGGTGTAGACAGTGGAGTCATCAAAAAAAGTGGTAGTTGGTTTTCTTATGGAGAAACCAGGCTTGGTCAAGGAAGAGATGCTGTGAAACAACTCATTGAAGACAACCCAGAATTGATGGAAGAGTTAGAAAGTAAAATTGCCGAAGGTCCTGCGGAAGAAAAATAGCCAAACGCTTTTCCTAATTTTACATACTTGTTGAATCTTTTAGTTCCATGAAGTTATCTATTACTGGGCTCCTCATCGCCTTTATTCTTATAGCGTGCAATTCAACCGATAGAAAGACAGATGTCAATGATCAGCGTAAAGAAAATTCAATTAAAAAACAGTCCGTTAATTCCCCAAGCTCAATTGAGAATAAAGGCTTAATGAAACTGAACAGAGCAATCGTTAAAGATGTGAACAATCAAGATTTATATCTTGAACGAGCAAAATTACATGAAAGCCTGGGCAATGACCAAGCCGCTTTTGAAGACATCAATAGGGCCTATTTAATTGATTCTACACACCTTGAAACCATTATTGCTCAAGCCGATTATGTAGGCAAGCGGGGACAGTTAGAACTCGGAATGAACATTCTCAATAAAGGTGAAGCATTGTACCCTGAAGATGCCAAAATCTATGCTAAAAAAGCCGAATTGTATCTTATTGGACGAAATTTTTCGGAGGCACTTAAACAAGCTGATCTTGCGGTAAAATTCGATCCCTATTTCGCGCATGCTTATTATATAAAAGGATTTAGTTTCTTGGAGATGGGTGATACTGCGAAAGCAATCAGTAGTCACCAAACCGCTGTTGAGCAAGATCCAGACTTCTTGGAATCCTATTTAGAGTTGGGCTACATTTTTTCCTTAAAAGATGATCCATTGACTTTAGCCTTTTATAAGAATGCCTTGGAGGTAGATCCAAACAATAAAAGAGTCCTTTATTCTAAAGGAATGTATGAGCAGGAACATGAGTTATACAATGAAGCATTGGAGAGTTATCACAAAGCCATAGCAGTAGACTCAAATTTTAAAGAAGCATACTTTAACTTAGGTTTCGTCCACATGTTTTACCTAGAGCTCTATAGCGAATCTTTGAAGTATTTCTCTAGAGCGATGGAAATTGATCCAAATTATTATCAAGCCTTATACAACCGTGGCTATGCTTTTGAATTGATGGGTGACATAAAAAATGCTGCAACTGATTATCGACAAGCCCTTAAGGTTAAACCTGACTATGATCTTGCAGCAAATGGCTTAAGTCGAGTTCAAGAGTGAGCAATAGCATACTTTCTGTTGCTGGACTCTCCAAATGTTTTGGTGAAAGAGAGCTCTTTTTTGATTTGAGCTTTGGTCTTGAAAAAGGACAAAAAATGGCCCTTGTTGCCAAAAATGGAGAAGGCAAGACCACTTTACTCGAATTGCTGTCAGGAAACCAACAAGCTGACAGCGGACAAGTTATTTGGCGCAATGAATTGAAGATTGCCTACTTAAAGCAAGATACTTCGTACAAGAAAGGAACAACAATTCGTGATTTCTTTTACGAAAAGAGTGGTGGTTTAGCCGACATTATTCGTGAATACCAGCAATCGTTGAATTCTCCAGAAAATCATGATGTGATGCAAAGAGCCATAGACAAAATGCATCAGGTCAACGCTTGGGATTACCAATCAAAGATTGAAAAATTGCTAACAGTCTTCGAATTAGACTTAAATGATTGGGATACAGAAATTGAAATTCTCTCTGGTGGACAGAAAAAACGCTTAGCCTTGATTCAGTGTTTACTGCTAGAGGCTGATGTATTTATTTTGGACGAACCCACAAACCATCTGGATGTCAATATGATTTCATGGCTTGAAGAGTACCTCTCGGCTCCTCAAATCACTCTTTTTATGGTCACACATGACCGTTACTTTCTCAATGCCGTATGTGACCAAATACTTGAAATTGAACGGGGAAAAGGCTTCAAGTACAGCGGAGATTATGAATATTTTCTTGAAAAAAAGGCAGAGCGGATTGAAGCTGAATCAGCCGAAATTGACCGAGCTAGAAACACTTACCGAAAAGAAATTGAGTGGATGCGCCGCATGCCCAAAGCAAGAGGGACAAAATCAAAATCACGAATAGAACGATTTGGTGAAATAGAATCAAAAAGCCAATCTAAAAAAGAGGACAAGAATCTTCAACTCGGTATAAAATCAGAACGCATTGGGGGTAAAATACTCGAGTTCCATAAACTCAGCAAAAATTATGGCAAACTGAAAATAATAGAACAGTTTTCCTATGTCTTTAAAAAAGGAGACAAAATTGGTATCGCAGGTAAAAATGGGGTGGGCAAAACGACATTTTTAAACATGATTATGGGGCTTGAACCCCCAACTTCAGGTAAAATAATCCGAGGAGATACTGTTATGTTTGGTTATTACACCCAAGATGGCATGCCCCTCAAAGAAGATCAAAGGGTCATCGAATGTGTTAAATCAATTGCTGAAATCATTCCGTTGGAAAAAGGGAAAAAAATTACTGCTGCTCAAATGCTTGAGCGATTCCTCTTTAGTAGAAACCAACAATACGATTATGTATCAAAACTGAGTGGCGGTGAGAAAAAGCGTTTTCACCTTCTCACTGTGTTGATGAAAAATCCAAATTTCCTCATCCTCGACGAACCCACAAATGATTTAGACATTAAAAGCATACAAGTACTGGAGGAGTTTCTGCTTGAGTTTCCAGGCTGTCTCATAATTGTATCTCATGATCGGTCATTTATGGATCGACTGGCAAAGCACATCTTTCATTTTAAAGGGAATGGCGAGATTAAAGACTTCAATGGCACATACAGTGAACTCCTTGAAAAGGAATCTAATTTAAAAATTAATGAGCCGAAGAAAGAAAAAACACCCTCTGCGAAGAAGGATAATTTTACAAATCGTCTGAGCTATATGGAAGAAAGGGAATTCAAACAGCTTGAAATAGAAATTGAATCCCTCGAAGATAAGCGAGATCGATTATACCAACTGCTGAACTCAGGAAACGAACAAGCAGATCAATTGCACCAAACTTCTCTTGAATTGAGTGAGGTACTCTCTAACATTGAACTTAAAACAGCTCGATGGATGGAGCTTGCAGAAAGGGCTGAATGATGTTACTGCGCATCTGCCTTGGCCGAACCATGGTCCCAACCTTGGGCTTTCAATTCGATCAGTTCCTCTGATCCTTTTGCCACCATAAAATAACCACTTGCTTTTTCTGTAATGTGACCAATGATTGTGATCCCTTCTGCCTGTTTTATTCTATCATGTTGCGTTATCGGAATCGTAAACAGGAGTTCATAGTCTTCCCCCCCATTCAATGCAGCTAAAATTGGATTTATGTTCAATTCTTCTGCTGTTGCCACAGTTGTCACATCTAAAGGAATTTTTTCCTCATAGATTTGTACACCTACCTCAGATGATTTCGCTAAGTGCAGTAAATCAGAAGACAATCCGTCAGAGATGTCAATCATCGATGTTGGCAGAATGTTGTTCTCCTTTAAAAAATGGACGATGTCCTTCCGTGCTTCGGGTTTTAATTGACGCTCAAGTATATAATCTTTACCACTTAAATCAGGTTGAATGTTGCTGTTCTCCTTAAATATTTGCTTTTCACGCTCTAAAATTTGCAATCCCATAAATGCAGCACCTAGATCACCACTAACACAAATCAAGTCATTTTCTTTTGCTCCAGAACGTTTTGTGATGGCAGAAGGGAATGCCTTTCCAACAGCCGTAACTGTGATGACAGTACCTGAGAGTGAAGATGTGGTATCGCCTCCCACCAAATCAACCTGATACATGTCACATGCCAGTTTTATCCCCTCATAAATCTCATCAATGCCCTCAACTGACATGCGGTTAGAAACTGCTAAAGACACCAATATCTGTTCAGGTAGTGCATTCATGGCATAGATGTCCGACAAATTAACAATCACAGCTTTGTAACCAAGATGCTTCAATGGAGTGT
>PAVT01000042.1 GCA_002713165.1 Verrucomicrobiota bacterium | reverse complement strand
TATTTAAATAGCGTATTTTTAGCAAAAAAATAGAATAAAATGCTCGAAAGAGTATTAAAAAAAGCCAATAAATCACTTGCTCCTGAGCAACTATTTTTTGCACCTGAATACATAGTGCTTGGGGTGAACAATGTCTGCAATTTGCACTGTAAAATGTGTGATGTGGGCACTCAGAATCTAGAAACAAACTTTGCGCAAAACCTAGTTGGGGCAAGTCCTTTGAACATGCCTTTGGACTTATTTAAGCGCATTGCTGATCAAACAGCAAGCTATTTTCCAAAGGCAAAACTTGGCTATGCATTTACTGAACCTTTGGTCTATCCAGATTTGAGGGATTCATTGATCTATGCCAAAGAAAAAGGACTCTCAACCACCATCACTACGAATGCATTAAACTTGAAAAGAAAAGCAGTGGATATTTTAGATGGTGGTGTATCTGAATTGTTTATTTCTCTGGACGGTTTGCAAGAGACTCACAATTTTATAAGGGGACATAAAAAATCTTTTCAAAAGGCCATTGAGGGGATAGAGTATATCACTCAATCTACGAGCTCACCTGAAATTTCTGTGTATTGTGTAATTACCGAGTGGAATTATAAAGAGCTTGAAGATTTTGCTGATTTCTTTAATCGTCAACCAATAAAGCATTTGGGTTTTATACATCAGAACTTCGTTACTGAACAAATGGCCGATAAACACAATGCACTTTTTGGGAAAAAGTATAGGGCAACACATTCCAACATTGAGGAGACCGATTTTTCTCAAATCGACCTAACTATTCTCAACCATCAGATTCAGTCCATTAAAAACAAGAATTACAAATTCAAACCCTCCTTTTCGCCTGAACTAGAGGGCCTTGATGTTTTAGATGTGTACTATAACTATCCTGAAAAAAAGCTAGGTAAAACGTGCAATGATGTTTTCACGAACATGATGATAAAGTCAGACGGAACAATAATTCCCTCTCATGGTCGCTGCTACAACATAACCATGGGCAACCTCTATCAAAATAACCTCAAGGATATTTGGAACTCTTCTTTATACGGAAGATTTAGAAAAGATTTACTTAAAAATGGAGGTTTGCTTCCTGCGTGCAATCGCTGTTGCTCAGCTTTTTAAATGTTTAAATCTGTCTTAAAAAAAATACTCATTGGGATTTGGGAGCTGCGTTTTTTACTTCGCTCAATTCCTTATTACTTAAATGCCGGCAAACGGATGTTGCCTGATTATATCATCATCGGTGCTCCAAAGTCAGGGACTACCTCCTTATTTGAGTTTTTGTCACGGCATCCAAATGTAAAAAACGCACGTATGAAAGAGCCCAGGTTTTTTAACCGTTATTACAATCTCGGCCTGCGGTATTACAGGAGTTATTTTCCGTTGATTTCCTCAAAAGTATCTACTGGTGAAGCAACAACCTCTTATTTCTATCACTCAAGCACACCTATACGCATAAAGCATTTACTTCCGAAGGCGAAGTTGATTTTGCTACTTAGGGAACCTGTTTCGCGCGCATATTCTCATTTCATGATGAACAGGAATGATGATCCTTCTGCGAGTTTTGTAGAAGCATTGAGGGCTGAAAGCAAAGGCAATGTTGTTTATCATTACATTGATTCAAGTAGTTATGCAAAACAGTTGCGTCGATGGATGGAACATTTTGATGCGCATCAAATCTTGATTTTGAAGAGCGAGGAGCTGTTTATGCAGCAAGAGAAGTGTCAACATAAATTGCTGTCGTTCCTAGAGTTAAGACAGATAGAGCTTGGACCATTTAAACAGTTGAATGACAGGAAGTATACACCATTATCAAATGTTGACCAAGAGGAAGCAAAAACGTATTTCACAGAAGATTTAATTGAACTAAAAGAGAGTTTTGAAATTTCATGGAAATGAAGGAGCAATTATTTGACACATCGGCCAAGCATTATGATGATCAGTTTACCAATTCGTTAATTGGTCAACGTCAAAGACAGCGTGTATATGCCATATTGAGAGAGAAAGGATTACTGGACGGTTCAAGATTAATCTTTGAGTTCAATTGTGGTACAGGTTTCGATGCGGATTTCTTCTTTAAGATGGGACATTCTGTTACGGCAACTGATGCCTCAGAAAAAATGATTGAACAATGCAAAACGGCAAGAAACAGCAGCATTCAGTTTTATCCATTAAGAATTCAAGATGCCACGCATGATCAAGCATTGGAAAATGCAAATTTTGTGTTTTCTAATTTCGGAGGACTTAACTGTCTAAACAAAGATGAGCTCAAAGAATTCATTGAATTGCTGAGCCGAAAACTTAAGACTGACAGTCAACTTGCCTTTGTCATTATGCCAAAACATTGTCTTTGGGAAACTGTTTATTTTGTGGTGAAAGGGAAATGGGGTGAAATTGGCAGAAGAAACAAGAATTTAGCACAAACTGTGAATGTGAATGGAGAGGAAGTCCCTACTTTTTACCATTCACCCTCAGAATTAAATCGACTCTTGCGGCAGGACTTCACCCTATCAGCGCTTAGGCCCATTGCCTTTTTTCTTCCACCATCATACATGGAGCCATTTTTTTCTAAGCACCCATGGTTGTTGGGTATTTTGAATAAATTCGAAATTCTGTTTTCAACATGGTCGAAATTGGCCAATTGGTCAGACCATTACATGCTTATTGCTCAACGGAAATGAAGATAATACTGTCGCATGCCTATTTTTTAGAGGAGGACCCCAAGGAACTTCAAATCATGAAACCCTACCCACCCTTGGGATTGCTTTATGTATCGGCTTATCTCGAGCAATCTGGCATCGATCATGAGGTCTATGATTCTACCTTTTCCAACAAAGTAAAATGGATGCAAATTGTGGCAGCACAACAGCCAGATGTAATTGCATTGTACACAAACCTGATGACCAAAGTGAGGCTCATCGAAATGATTGCTGAGTTGCGCTCTTTGGATGGTTTAAGCAAAACAAAAATCGTACTTGGGGGACCCGATGTCACTTACAATTTGGAAGACTATCTGCAACATGGGGCTGATTTTTTAGTTGTGGGAGAAGGAGAGGAGACATTTAAAGAGCTTATTGATCAATTGAAAGGAGAAGAGCGCTTTGAAGATGTTGATGGATTGGCATTTACGAACAAAAAAGGCCAAAAGACAATCAACCAAGCAAGGGTAAAAATTAAAAAGGTAGATGAGTTGCCACTGCCAAACCGAAAAAGAATCGATTTAACGCACTATCTTAAAGCTTGGAGGGATAACCATGGGAAAAGCACATTAAACATCTCTACGCAGCGCGGATGCCCTTATACGTGCAAATGGTGCAGTACTGCAGTGTACGGAAAAAGTTATCGTAGAAGAAGCCCCCAATTGGTAGTGGATGAGATTGAGCATCTAATTCAAGAATATGATGTAGATGCCTTATGGTTTGTGGACGATGTTTTTACAGTCAGCCACAAATGGTTAAAAGCTTTTTCTGAGGAAATGCAAAGCAGAAACATCCGAATTCCTTTTGAATGCATCACAAGGGCTGAACGCATGAATGAAGAGGTAATCCTCCAGCTTAAGAGTGCAGGATGCTTCAGAATTTGGATAGGAGCAGAGAGTGGTTCACAGCGCATCATTGACCTGATGGACCGTCAGGTGAACATAGGAGCTGTGAGTGAGATGATGAACCTTACAAATAAGCACGGCATAGAGACAGGCACTTTTATCATGGTGGGTTATCCTACGGAGACCGTTGAAGACATTGACCTAACCATCAATTACCTAAAAGAAGCAAACCCAGATTTGTTTACCATTACTGTGGCGTATCCCATAAAAGGAACGGGCCTTTATGAACAAATAAAATCTAAGATCACCGTTCAACACGATTGGGCAAAAAGTACTGACCGACAAATTGAATTTGAACGCACCTATTCTCGACGATTTTATGATTTTGCAGTCCGTAGAATAGTCAATGAAGTCAACTATCACAAACAAAAAATAGAAGGGAAATCGTGGTCAAAAAGGGCGATGATTTTTAAGTTAAAATCTGAGGTTTCACACTTTCAAATGAAACGTTTATTAGGTTAATCGGTAACGATACCAACTGAAAGGAGATGCATTTCTAAAAAATTTTCGTTTCCACTTGTTCTGTACTGGACGATACAATTCTTCAAAATGTTCTACATTGCTTTTTAAATGATGATGATAAAAGGATGATAGTTCAGAGAAGCCCATTTTTTGGTAATAGTCTTTGCTGCGTCGACGCGCCTCCTCAACAGTGCTTTTATCGTAGAAAGGGCTGTCCAAAATATGTATTTCTCCATTTGGGCTAAGAAAACCTTTGAGTCGTTCAATCAAGGCAGAAAAGTCTTCAAAATATTGTATGACAGCGTTTAAAACGATGTAGTCAAAAGGAAAAATAAACGGGTTCTTGTCATAAACATCCCAGTAGGCAAATGACAATCCTTCATTTTTGAAGGTGCTTGCGGCAATTTTTAATTCGGTCACGTTCAAATCTACCCCCACCACTGTTTTTATTTTTTGCGAGCACCGATGGCTAAACCATCCATTGCCACAGCCAATGTCCAACAGTTGTTTTTTTTGTCCTCTTTTCTCTAAATAGCCCAAGAAGCGTTCCATTGTTTCTGCGCGCATTTTCCACTCGTTAAAGTGTTTGCTTCTTGAACTTAGGTAGGGCAATTCAATGCACTCTTCTGCAGTGTATATCCTTCCCTCTTTCTCTCGAAGAGCGATATACAAGTCTTCAAATTTTGCATCTATTGTGCTGAATATTTCGAAAGCCATACAGGGCATAAAAGTATGCAGTGATTCAATTACTTTTGATGTATATGGCAGAAGGCAAAAAAAAAGTACTTCTATTCAATCCGAGAAGTGCAAAGTGGAAGCACCGCATACCAAATTCAATTTTACAAGTTGGGGCATCTGTGCATGATCAATACGACGTAATTTTCGTAGATGGAAACATGGAGTCAGATCCATGGAAAACCATCAATGGATACCTTTCCAAAAATGATGTTGATTTATTTGGATGCACAGTAATGCCTGGTCCTCAGCTTAAACAAGCCATTCCTTTTAGCAAAAAAATTAAAGAGGAGTATCCCAAAATCACCATTGTTTGGGGAGGGTATTTTGCCTCCAATCAGCATCGTGTCGTGTTGCAAAGTGGTTATGTCGATTATGTTGTGAATGGTCCTGGGGACAACACTTTTCCTAACTTACTTCAGGCATTGGACAACGGCACAGACATTTCTGCGGTGAAAAACCTGATACTTAAAACGAGAGAGGGGATAACAAGAACGGCAAAGGAAGAATTGCTTGATCAAGATACATTGCCCGAATTGCCATATACACATTACAACACCTTTTACCCCATAGAGGATTACCTACAAAAAACTTTTTTGGGCAACAAAACCATTGGGTATCATTCAAGTTTTGGCTGTCCATTTACTTGTTCATTTTGTGCTGTTGTGCCAATTTACAATGCACGATGGAAAGGTAAATCTTCAAAAAACATTTACAAAGACATCAAATCGCTAAAAGAAGAATATGGCATAGATTCTATTGAATTTCATGACAATAACTTCTTTACTTCTCGCAAAAGAGTGGTAGAGTTCTCTCATTTGGTGAAAGATGATGGCTTAAAATGGTGGGGTGAGGGTCGCATAGACACTTTGGACAAATACAAGGACGAAGACCTGCAATTGATGAAAGAAGCAGGTTGCGAGATGATATTTTTTGGTGCAGAGACTGGCAGTGACGAGGTACTAAAGCAAATGGATAAAGGAGGCACACAAACAGCAGCGCAGATCAAAGAATTTGCTATAAGGTTAAAGAAGTTTGGAATTGTGCCTGAATACTCTTTTGTGCTAGGCATGCCTGGGGAGTCTGAGGCAAAAGTAATGCAGCAAATAGATGCAGACATTCGATTTATTAAAGAAATTAAAACATTGAATCCTTCAACAGAAATCATCATATACCTCTACAGTCCGGTACCTACTGAGGGATCGGAACTGTACGAACAGATTACTTCTGCTGGATTTCAGTTTCCTGAAAACTTGGAGGACTGGTTGAATCCTAGTTGGGAAAATTTTGATTTGCGGAAGAACCCACTTACACCTTGGCTAACTGCGGAGATGGTAGATAAAATCAAAAATTTTGAGACAGTGCTCAATGGATATCACCCAACCAAATCAGACTATAGGATTCGCGGATATAAAAAGAAAGTCATGCGCATGGCTTCCAAATGGCGCTATAAAACAGGCTTTTACCATTATCCATATGAGATCAAGGCCATGCACAAAATTTGGAAGTATCGTCAACCAGAAATTGAGGGCTTTTACGGAGAATGAGAAGAGCAATCATCCGCATTGTAGCCCCCTTTCTACAGAGATTTTCAAAAGTTTATTTTTCAAAACCAAGGAAATACAACCACAAAGGAATAAATGGGATTGTTTTGCCCAATGTCTTTCAACCCCACTTTACCTGGAGTACAGCTTTGCTGATGGAATACATTGAGCAGCACGATTTAAAGGACAAAAATGCCCTCGAATTGGGTTGCGGAACTGGTATTTTAAGTGCCTATATGGCTAAAAAAGGAGCGAATGTTTTGGCCACTGACATTAATCCTTCAGCCATTGAAAACGCACAATTAAACGCCAAGAGAAACGGAGTGGAGGTGAACACCTTGCTCTCAGACCTTTTTACAAACATCCCTAAAATCTCTTTTGATTTCATCTTGATCAATCCTCCGTATTATCCAAAGAATCCGGTAAACATGGCCGAAAATGCTTGGTATTGTGGGGCGGAATTTGAATATTTTAAACGACTTTTTAAGGAGGTTTCTCCATACTTTATCAATGAAACATCGGTATTTATTATACTATCTGAAGATTGTGACATAACTCAAATTAAGGGTTTGGCAGAAAAACAAGGTTGGACTCTAAGAGAAGTATACAAAAAACGAAAGATGGGAGAGCAAAATTTTATCTATCGATTAGAATGTATCTAAGTCACCATAGGTGAACTGTAAGTCTTCCAGATGGAACGAGGAGTTGAAATTCTTATATCCAATTAACCAAGAATTGATAGGATTGTAAAGTTTTTTCATACGAAGGTTCAATGAGCTTTTTGGACTCGCCTGAAGAACAATTTTATTCAACTTTAATTTCTTAGCCAAGAGTTTTAAATCTCGAACAATTTCTTCCATTGCATGAGTACCGGACAATTCTATGTCCCCAATCAACAACCCTCCTTGTGGTTTTACCCAAACTGTAGTGCCATTTAAATTGATAAAGTAATTTGGAGTAAAAGATTTGTAGTTATAAAAATCAGTGCTGCGGTCAATTCCTCCAAGACACATTGTATCAATTGAGCTGAACGACCTTTTTTCTTGAATGATTGGCTTTAGTGTTGACTTGACATGTTTAAGATAGTGTTGATAAAGGATCCCACTCTTGCGAAATAGGGGTTCTGATGTAATTTTCTTTAAAGGGATGGTATAGCAATTCATTCGTTGGTGGCCCATCCAATTAAGTTTATGAACATATGCGTATTCAGAGTTTTGATTGGGAAAGCCCCAAACAAACTTGACCCCAAGACCTTTTAATTTCAATTCAGTCAGTTCTCCCAATTTTGTAAAAAGTCCTTTACCTGTATGCTTTTTGAGTGTCATTGCATCGCCAAACTGGGCCGAGAGTTCTATTTTTCCACCTTGAGAAACATAAACAGGTATTGCCCCATGAAACGCAACCGCCTTACCTTGATGAAATGCAAAATAACCTTGTGCTCTTATGCCAGTATATTCATTGAAATATTTTGCCTTCATCTGCTCTTTTGAGTAGAGGATTCCAAACACCTTTTTGTAGAGGTAAATTAGATCTGTGAGGTGATTCAATTCAAGCGATGCAAAGGAATAGTCTTTAATACTGTCCATTTATAATGCAGTTCATTTGATAGTTTAGACCAATATATGGGTGAATACCTAACCTTTCAATGAGGCGTAAGTCTTTCCGGTCATTTTCGTTCAAAAAATCAACAATTGCTTGTTGCTTGTAGCCGATCTTTTCAGCGATATTAATCAATTTCGCATTGTATTGGCCATCCGGATAAGCCATGTACTCTATGTCCTTTTGCAAAATTTCTTCCAAATAACGTTTGCTTTCTTTTAACTCCCATTCCGCATTTTTCAAATCAATCTTTGTCAGGCAATTGTGGTATACACCGTGACTTCCTATTTCAACAAATGGAGATTTTCCCAAGGTTCGAATAGATTCCTCGCTCATCAAATTCAAGTAGGGTGCGTAAATTGGATCATCCACAAAACAGTTACTTTTCAAAATAAAATCGCACAAGGCTTTTTTTAACTCCCAACCAGAATTTTTTATTTGGTGCTTTAATTGACCCTGATCTGAAGCATATTCGTTGCGTTTTTTTTTGAACAACTGCCCCTCAAAAGAAAAAGACCTTGGACCGGTGTAGCGGTATAAATCAAGCAAATCTGCCCATAAATAGTCATAGCCACTTTTGCGAATGGTGGTGATAAAAAAAGTAGCGGGAACCTCGTATTTCTCAAGCAGGGGGAGCACTTCATTTAAATTGTTGAGGTAACCGTCATCAAAGGTAATTGAAATTCGAAAGGGGTGATTAGCGGTCGTTTGGTTATGTATTTCTTTCAGAGGAACCAGCTGAAAGTGGCGCTTAAAAAACTGAAGTTGAGCTTCGAATTCTTTTGTTGAAATGAAACGTGCATTGATGTTTTTCAGGGCATTTTCAACAACGCCATGATACACCAAAACCCTGCTTCCCTCAAGCTGCGTATTTACTTTTTTTAGTCCTTTTGAAAACAAAAAGTCATTCGTTTTTGATACAACTTTGCGCATAAAACGAGAGGGCTTCATATCAATCAGTCATGGGATATAACCCACTTTTTTTAAGGAGAGTTTCTGCAACAAGTTGATGACCCTTAGCATTCCAATGAGAATCACAACTCAAAAAGAAATCTTCCTCAGGATCACTAGAAGCTTCATTAAAGGTGTTGTATAAGCCTAAATAGTCAATGTTATTCTCACTGCAAAACTTAGAAAGAGGACCTTCAATTGAATGTTCAGCATGTATATTGGATTGAAGGTCTATATGAGATGGAATGGAAACAACAACAAGTGGGCGATGTTTTGCCAATGCTTTTATTTTCAACAAGGAATATTTCATTCTATTCAGTTGACTTTCTGTGAAGTTAAAATAATCTGAGGAAGGCATTGCAACATCATTATTCAAGCTTATTTTGAATTGTTCTTTTATAAAATATAATGCATCGTAGGTGTAGGTAAATCTTTTTAAAAAATGTTTCCATTTGCTAGTTGGTTTGTTGGCGGGAGCATCCTTTGGCACAAATTCAAGCGTATAATTTGGATATTCGCCTATCCAGCAAGGCCGTATACTTTCAGCATGTTTACCGAAATCTGGATCATCATCAATAAAATCATTTACTGGAAATATCGAAAGTATAACAGCATCATGATCATATTCAGAAGCGATCGATTTGTATATGCTAAAGGCCTGTGTTGAACCTTTGTCAGCCATGCCAAAGTTGAGGTGAGTTCGCTTTGATTCTTTTTCTAATAAATCACCGAAACGTTCGTCTTCATTCACGCCCAAACCTTCAGTAAAAGAGTCTCCTATTAAAAGCACACGTGATTTATCTGAACGAACAGAATGCATTTCGTCTCTGAATCCTAAACCATTGAAATGATAGACAGTTTCAACACAATTTTTTTTCACTGTGTAACTAGAATTTGGCAGATGACGATGGCCATAGATATAACTTCGCTCTGGCAAAAAGTCCTCACTGTCTCCCATGGTATAAGTAGGCATTATGATATTCAAATGCCCAGCTTTCACTAAAAAACAAATTCCAATCTCCAAGAGGATAAAAGAAAAAAACAATAGAAAAAGAAAGAAAAGGAGTTTTCTTTTAATCATGCTTTATCCATTGTTGCTTGCTGAAAAAACAAGGGGTTAATCCTAGTTGAAAAGGGTCATTTAACAATTCTCGAAAATTTATACTGCTTCCATTTGGAGCATAACAGTAAGGATAGCAACCAATAAGTGGCTCAAGACGATTGCTATAGTTTTGAAGCAGCTTCTTAAACGGATACAATTTCCACCTTCGATGAAGTTTCATTATAATTCGAGATAAAAAGGGCGAAATCCCCCATTTCTTTAAGAAATATTCCACCAGATATTCCATGTGAAAGGAGACAAGGAGAGAGGGGTAGTTTAATCTTTCAAGTGTGGGAATAATTTCAGGGAGTACAAAAAATTCCGATCCCTCTATATCCATCTTGATAAAGTTTACCTTCTTTATGCCCTTGTGTTGAATGTATTTTGAAAAGGTCAAGCTTTCACATTCATGAGTTGAGTTTTGGTCGAATGTTCGGCTTAATAAACTAGTTGAAGATTGACCATAATCTTTTCTTGCAAACAATTTTTTGTGCTCATTTTTGTCGCTGATGGCCACTTCAAAGGGAATTACTTTATTTATTAATGAGGGATTTAGTTTAATATTTCGCAAAAGTTGCTCAAATACTATGGGGTCAGGTTCAATCGCATATACTTTAGCAGCAAAATGTGCAGCAAATAAACTGATAGGGCCTGCCCAAGCTCCCATGTCAACAAACACATCATTTTCGTTGAGTTGTTCTGCAATAAGTTCAAGTGAGTCTAGTTCCCACCTATCAGTTGCCATGCTTTCCCAAAGTGTTTTATTACCATTTGGAGAAATGGTCAATTGTTTACCGCACAATACAATTTGGATGGGGTCTTCCATCAGTAGCCTTTAATGTATAAGTAGCGGCTAAAAATAGTTTGGCCTGTCGGAGATAAATGGGGGTCATTTTCAAAATACATTGCGTAACCCCCTTGTTCAGCGTTTTGGAAATACTCCAAGGGGTCAATGATTTCCACTGCATCAAAGTCTGATTTTAGTTGAGCATAAAGTGCAGGGTTCAATCGAAGTGCGTATTGGTCAAGATTGGCCCCTATTTGCGCCATTCTTCTAGCATACAATGTAGATACTTGTGCACAATGGGGTATGAGCATTAGGCAAAGTTCAGTGTCTTTAGGTAAGATGCTTACAAGGTAGGAGAAGTGTTTTTTCCAAATGCCATATTTTTTAACTGCATTTCCAGTCAAAGCGAGCGTTTCTTGTAGGTGATTTGCGTTTCCTTTAAATTGCAATTTGACTCGTTTGTTGTATTTGGCCAGATCAAAGTCTTGCTGTTCAATTTCTTCAAGGCTGTATTTAGGGGGTGGGTTTAAAGCGCCCAATTTATAATTAAGATAGCCCACAAAAAGCAAACGCTCGGCAATGCTCCAGTATAGATTTCTACTCCAACTCAAGGTCTTCATATTTTTAGGTTGCTGGATGTCCAGAAAATCATTCCCTACATAGAACTGATAGATAATTTGATCTGGTTGATACTCCTCAATCATATCCTTGAACAGCAGCCTATGCTGTTTAATGCCTGTTCCAGGGATTGCCGCATTGATGTATCGTATTTCAGGACTTTTTTCGCTTAGCTGTTGCACATAACCTTGTGGAAATGCTGAAAAAGAATCTCCAAAGATCAATATGGTTTTTTCCGCTTCTTTCTCAGGGTTAGGATTTAACTGACGAAATTCTTTCCCATAAAAATTGAATAGCTGGTAACGATAACACACCTCTCCCATTAAGACGAACAACAGAAAGCCTATTAGAAAATATGTGAAAAGTTGGACCGCTTTTTTCAATCAATACTATTTGTAAAAGGTGAGACTGAATCGATAAAAATAAGACGAAAGCCAGAAATAGAGCCATTTAAAAACAGCCAATCCTTGTCCTTTTTTTAAACGCTCAAAAAACTGTCGGCCGCGAAATCGCTTATGCACAAAACGATGCAGTTTTTTATAAAAGCCAGGAGGGAATGTGCCTTCATACATCATTAGCAACTCATCGGAATCTGACCAGTTGGCCTTTTCGCCTATTTCAGAGCGAACCTTTTCGTAAAATTTTGTGCCAGGCAAGGGGTAAGAAACAGAAACGCCGATGTCATCAGGGCTTAATTTTTTAATCAAAGAAAGTGTTGCCTGAATGTCCTCCCAATGCTCTCCAATGTATCCAAATTGAAGAAAAAAGCAGGCTTTGATGTTATGTTTTTTCATTAATTGAGTGCTTTCTTCAATTTGAGCAATTGTGGTCCCTTTATCCATGGCGTCTAGAATTTTTTGGGATCCACTTTCTGCTCCAATCCAAACTTCATTGCAACCAGATTCAGCCAAACACTTTACAGTGTCGTCTTTTACAAGTAGATCTGCCCTTGACTGAATTTTGTATTTAATATTGACAGATGAAAGTTTCAAAACATCATTGAACTCTTGCACCCATTGAGGCTTAAGCCCAAATATATCATCACAAAACCATATGTGATCAAAGTCAAAATAAGATTGTATAAGTTGAATTTCGCGAACAACATGCTGCGGAGAACGACTGTTGTAACGATTGCCATAAATTGGTTTTGCACACCAATTGCATTTAAACGGACACCCTCGTGTTGTAGCAATGTTGATGGAGAAATAGCCATGGATTTCCCATGCTTTTTTATATGGATTGATGTCAATCAGGTCCCATGCAGGAAGCGGCAGTTCGTCTAAATTTTTTAGGATGGGTCGTGAAGCGTTTTTGATAACTTTATTATTCTTTCTAAAGGCAATTCCAGAAATTTTTTCAAGTGCATTCCCATCAATAAGCTCCTCGAGCGTAGCATCAGCCTCACCTATAATCACTGCATCGGCTCCTTTTTCCAAATAGCTTTCATAATGATCAGTGGAATCGCTGCTTGACACATATACAGGGATAGACCTTTTGTTGGCCATGGCAATCATTTCAAATGCTGCCTCACGCATGTTGGTCAGGCACATTTTGGTCAAATAGTTAAAACCATCATCGTAAATAACTAGCACATCTGGTGCATCCTGAAAAAGGGGGGCTATTTCTTTAGCATTTTGAGCAAAATTGCTGTCAAAAAGGTGTACTTGATGTCCAAGCTCACGTAAATTTGAAGCGGCTTGTATTGTGGCCAATGGAGGGTAAGGCTTACGTTGCTTCCACTGCTTTTCGTCAAATCTTAAAAAGTAACTATGCGTAAGTAAGATCTTCATGCACTTCTCCAATCTTTTCGATGTTCTTACTATATATTTTAAGGACTTTGTTTTGGAAGTCTTTGGGATGGTGCTTAGATACCCCTCGATTAGACCGCATAGTCAATTCTAGTTTCTCTGCATCAAAATGTCCAAACTTTTTAGCCCACCTCTTGTGCGTTAGTTTCATGAAAAACAAATCTAAGCGATCAAATAATCGATGACTTAAAATGAACTCAAATAATGCCTTTAATCGACTATCATTGCCTTTTGAGAGGTGTTTTTCATTCACATTGAAGGTTTCAAAGTATTCATTTATCCAATTGTTTTCATCCCAAAATTGTTGAAGCAAATTGACATTGTATACAGGAAGTAGGTGAGATGCCTCAACAGCAGTAAACATGTTCTTATCAATAATTTTTAGATTGTTTTCGTCTATAAAGTAGTTGACACAAAAATATTTTCTTGAATTGAAAAGGAACACTTTTTTAAACAACACTAAAAGAGTGCGACATATCCATAATCTTCCTGAACTAGTGATGATAAAGTAGTCTATGTCGCTATCTTGATGCATTACTTTTTTCGACAAGGATCCGGATAAAGCCACACTTCTTACAAAAGGAAAATTTTTGATGATGTTCACATATTTCGGCAATTTATCAAAGTACTTCTCTGCAACTGATTCTTTTCCTAAGCGCTCCATGGTGATTGTTTCAATATCGCTCAATGTGCTTAGATATCCTTTGAATTCAAAACATTTTTTTGATTGTAAAAGCGAGACAATTGCTTCATGTACATCAGTATGAAAAAAGTCTGTCAATTCATCCTTGTGAACAGGATGATTAAAAATGGCGAAATAGGAAAGATATTTTAGTATTTGCTCCTGCAATGATCTATTATATGAACATTTAAAAATAAGTAAAAATTATCTCGGCTAAATTGATTTAAACAAATCGAATATTCCTTTAATAACTTAAGGGAAAGATTCATATTTGTGTGAATGTTAAAAATTGGAATACTCAGTGGAAGTAAACTTGCCGTTCCTTCCATAGCTTTTTTGCTTCAGAATGGAATTGCTTTGGAAATAGTATTGCCAGATAGAGACAATGAAGACCAAGCAGAATTGGAGCACCATCTGATTCAATTTGGTTTGCCCTATCAAAGATGGAAGAAGAAGCAAGTCAATCAGCAGTTGGCTAGTTGGTCCTTGAGTGCGCAACTCAACTATATATGGGTATTAACATTTCCGTATATAATCAATGAAGAAACGCTCAAATATTTGAGTGTACCAATTTTCAACTTTCATTTTGCTCCCCTGCCAAAATATCGAGGTGCTCAACCAGTATTCTGGATGATCAAGAATCTTGAAAAAGAGGGAGGTATCGCCATTCATGAGCTTACGAAAGAAATTGATGCTGGGCCCATACATCATTTCGAACCCTATATAATAAAAGCACAAGAAACCTTTGGCTCCTATATGCAGAACATCTCACAATTGAACATTCAAGCCATAGATCGTTTTTTACCTCAGTTGCTCCAATCAAAAGAGAAGCATCCAATTGAGATACAAAAGGAAGATTCATCTAATTATTTTACGAAGCCTGATTCGTTTGACGTGCGAATAAATTGGGAGAATATGACTGCCGTGCAAATTGAAGCATTGTGTCGCGCATGCAATCCATGGAACAGAGGCGCCATGACAACACTAGAGGGAAAACTGGTGCGAATTATTGAAGTAGAAATCCACAAAGAGTTAAATCAGGCCAAAGCAAAGCCTGGATCTATTGTCTTAAAAAAGAATGTCAATCGATTCTTTGTAAGCACATCAGATTCTAAATACCTTGAATTGAGGGTAATCGCAACCGAAGAAGGAATTTATGGCGCAGAACGGATGATGAATGCCTTGCCACATTCAGACGCCTTGTTTCAGTAAACATTAAGTGTCATGATTCAGTCAGGACTGCACCTATATTAAATGAGTGAAATTACAGTTGCAAGTTGCATCCCTATATAAAATTGCCCTATTTGCTCAACTTTTCACGCATAATGTGAAAAAAATAAACTAAAAACAGGTATTTATACTCTAGTTTAAGAAAGAAACTCTTTCAATCTTTGATGAAACTATTTTAATCACTATTTAAATTATTTATTTATGGATAATGGAACACTAGGAGAAATAAGGGGTTTTGCGGGTAATTTTGCTCCACGATCATGGGCGCTTTGCGAAGGTCAATTGATGTCCATCGCACAAAACCAAGCTTTATTCTCAATACTCGGCACCACATATGGTGGCGACGGAAGGACAACCTTTGGATTGCCTGACCTTAGGGGAAGAGTCCCAATTGGTACAGGAAATGGGCCAGGTTTGTCAAATGTAAACTTAGGTCAAAGAAAAGGGAGTGCATATAATGTATTAACCTCGGTTAATCTGCCTCCACATACCCACAGTGCAGCAATTGCAAGTGCTGTAGCATCTGTTAGTATGCCAGCATTGGCTGATGAAGCTGATGCCTCAGATCCAACAACCAATGTTCTTGCATCGGCTAAAGATTCCTCAGGGGCAGAAGTAAAAAGTTTCTCAACCAACACCGCGGATGTTACCATGAAAGAGTTTCTTGCACCCGCAAGTGGTACAGTTCAAGTGTATAATCAAGGTAGCCAGCAGCAGCAATACAATGTAATGCCGTCTTTAAGTTTGAATTACATTATTTGTCTGTTCGGAACATTCCCTTCAAGAAGTTAAAAATTAATCAATAAAAAAATTATTATGGAACCATATTTAGCAGAAGTTAGACTTTTTGGAGGCGACTTTGCTCCACGAGGCTGGGCGTTTTGCCAGGGTCAGCTTTTATCTATTGCTCAAAATACAGCACTATTTTCGTTACTAGGAACGATTTACGGAGGGGATGGCAGAACAACCTTTGCTTTACCTGATTTAAGGGGTAGAGCACAAATGAATCCGGGTACAGGCCCTGGTTTGCCAACCTATAGACTTGGCCAACAGACAGGGGCAGAAACCAATACAATGAATACTTTAGATATGCCAAACCACACCCATGGCGCAGCCTTAGATAACGCAAATGCCAGCATTAAAATCCCTGCCCTGGCAGATGCAGCTGGTACCACAGACCCCACTGGAGCAATTCCAGCATCAGGAGAAGATTCGAATGGTGCAGAGGCTAAGTTATATTCATCAAGTGATGCGGATACCACATTAAGGTCATTTACTGCACCGGTGTCAGGATCCGTAACCATAGACAATACTGGTGGCTCCCAACCCATGAATAATCTTCAGCCTTATACTGGCTTGAATTTTATTATATGCACACAGGGTTTATTCCCATCTAGAAGTTAAAATAATACAAATCTTAAAAACAATATATTATGCAAGGATTTATAGGAGAGATCCGATTATTTGGAGGAAATTTTAATCCAAGAACATGGGCCTTTTGTGAAGGCCAGCTTATGTCAATTAGCAGCAATACAGCACTTTTTTCAATACTTGGCACCACCTATGGGGGAGACGGTAGAACTACATTTGGATTGCCGGATTTGAGAGGCAGAACAGCAGTCAGCGAAGGTCAGGGTCCAGGACTAAGGGATGTAACGCTCGGTGAAAAGTCAGGGATTGAAGAAGAATCAATTACAGTTGCTCAACTAGCGTCACATAATCATATAGCTAATATTGCACCTGGTGCCGAAGTAACGGTCAACATTCCAGCAGTTGCAGATTCTGCAAATGCTGCAAGTCCTGAGGGAAATATTTTTGCAACAGGCGAGGATAGCAGTGGTGGTGAAATTCAGACTTTTTCTACATCAAATGCTGATGCTAACTTAATGGCAGTTCCTGCAACAGTTACAGGCGATCTTTCAATTACTCAAACTGGAAGCGGTTTGCCAATCAACAATATGCAACCCTCCTTAGGGTTGAATTATATTATTTGCCTTCAAGGGACTTATCCTTCAAGGAGTTAATTTAGATGCTTTAACAATTTTTTATAGCAAGGGGTGATCACCCCTTGCTATAAATATGATTATTTTCTGACGAAATCTCAACTTAGTCTACAACAAAGCAAGATTCACTTATTGTAACAAATGATGAAAGTCGATTCAGTGACACTTAAGCATTAGAGGATCAATAGAATGACCATCGGTCCAATGTTTTAAATCTAAAATATATGTATACCTATTATATACGTGTAGTTGATTTGTCTTTGAGGCAAGCACATAAATATGGCTCAAGTATTAAAAAATCCCAATTGTGAAGCATAGTTATTAATTCGACAGAGTGAATTAAAATGATCTTCATTGAATTATAGACAATTGGACTGTTCGATTGCGTTTTAGAACTGGCATGAATTAGATTGACAATAAACAGCACATAATACAATGATTTCAACCTCTTCAATAATTTAGATGAAAAGTCTAAAATTGTGCTTAAACAGAGAAATCTCAATGTTAAAAAACTACTGTAAAAATGGACTTTTTTTGAATTAAAAGCTACACTTGTAGCTACTTAAGAACACATAAACAATTTAATGTTGGCAGCTTAATCAAGAGCCTACCATTACTCAACGCAATTTTATAACTTAGCAATTCTGTTAAATGCTGTTAAAATGCAGTTCAACCAATAAGATACCCCTATGAAACGTATACTACGCTTTGCAATTAACACTATATTATTCAGCGCATTATATTTGATATTGCCCAATAAAAATGTTCAAGCAACCAGCTTGGCGATTGGAGAAATAGCCTTTACTTCATTCAATGCTGATGGAGATGATGAATTTAGCTTCGTTCTTCTTGCAGATATTTCAGGAACAACTACAATTTATTTCACGGACAATGGTTGGGATGAT
>PAVT01000041.1 GCA_002713165.1 Verrucomicrobiota bacterium | reverse complement strand
TGTTGGGTTTGTATGCTTTTGGAGTAATGAGCAAGCGAAAGGTGAAGGATCGATGGGTGCCATGGATATGCATAATAATGCCAATGCTTACCTATCTTATCAATGCCTACTCGCAGTCCTTGTTGAACGGTTATGTGTTTGGTTTCGACATTATTATTTTGAATGGTTTCCTCACTTTTTTGGCATTAATGACCATTTCCAGGGCAGTGGTAAATAACAAGAAGCCCTCGATAAGTTAATCTAGAAGCACTTTTGAGAGGATTAAAGGGTGTTTATCTTTTCCATTAAATCAACGACAATGAAAAGCGATTTACATGCCACTCATTGTTTGTACAATACTGTTCCATTCATGTGTTGAGCCACAAATAAGTCAAGAGGAAAATTCAGAGGAAAACACTGAATTGAATGAAAAAGCGGTAGAGCCCATTTAGGAGCATTTGGAGAAGGCAAATTATCCCATTCCTTCACCTGAAAAAATGTTCTGTTTTATCAGCGACAATGGCGTCCCCTACACGAAAGAATTGATCAACAGCATAGATAAAGCCATTGAATACAATCATCCGGAGACAAAGTCATTGATTTTTGGCATGTATACAGCAGACCTTGCCTACGCTGCAGCCTACAAAGACTTTGAGAACGCAATCGAATTGTACAAGGTTGTAAAAACACTAAGTGCAAAGTTACACATTGAGGAAATGATGACGGAAGAATTGTTGGAAGAAGTTTTCTCACATTTTGAAAACCCTGATTCCCTCGTGATTATCGCAGGCAATTCTTATTACGCCTCTGTCAAGTTTTTAGAGGATCACAAACAAGCTGATAAACTTGCATTGAGGTCTTTAGGAGGATGGATCGAAAGTTTGTACATTACATTAAATTCTCTAGAAAGTTTTGACCCATCTTCAAAAGCCGCACAAAGGATTGCAGATCAAAAAATCACTTTTTGGAATTTATATACTTATTTAAAGGCTCAAGAGGAGGGACTTGGCGTAGCTCAGGCCATCAGGGAATTGAAAGACATTCGCGAAATATTGGCGGCTTTGGAAGAGGTGAAATCTGCAAAAAAGTCTGCGGAAAATGGAAATTCCACAGTAGTCACAAATTCAAAAATTTTGATCACTCAAGAATAGATGAAAGACTTACAGATGGCAGTGAATTACTACCGTGAGAAGGTTCTGAACGATCAAATATAAAATGCACCTGTCAAGACCTAATCTTTCCACTCCGCAACAAAGAGGTTGGTCTCCCTTGTTCCCCCATTGTTTCGATTCGAAGAAAATACCAGATGCTTTCCGTCATTTGAAAACACTGGAAAAGCGTCGAAGGTATCATCCTCGGTAATTTGCTCTAACTCACTGCCGTCTATGTTGATCATGTAGAGATTGAAAGGGAATCCTCTTTGAGAAGTATGGTTCGAGGCAAAAATGACTTTCTCTCCCGATGGATGAAAAAATGGACACCAATTTGCTTGGCCTAAATCAGTCAATTGACGCAAGTCACTCCCGTCAGCATTGCAAACAAAAAGTTCCATGTTGGTCGGTTGAACAAGGCCTTGTTCTAGGAGCGATTTGTATTCTTGGATTTCGGCCTCGCTTTGTGGTCGAGAAGCACGAAAGATTAGCTTTGAGCCATCTGGGGAGAAAAATGCACCACCGTCATAGCCAAGTTCGTTAGTAATTTGTGTCACATTCGAACCATCAATATTGCAGGTATACAATTCAAGATCACCTGAACGCATTGAGGTGAACACGATTTTATCTCCCTTGGGCGATACAGTTGCCTCTGCATCATAGCCCTCTTCATCAGTGAGTTGCTTCAGAATATTTCCTTTGGTGTCGGCGATAAATATGTCAAATGAGGGATAAATCGGCCAAACATATTTTCCCTCTTTTCGCTCAGGAACGGGAGGACAAGCACTGTCAACCAGATGGGTGGAAGCGTAGACAATGGTCGAGTCACCAGGAAGAAAATATGCGCAGGTAGTGCGTCCATAGCCAGTAGATATCAGTTGTGGCATTTTTATAGCCAGTTGGTCGTTCTTCCAATCAAACATATATATTTGATCACATGCTAGGTTCCATTCAGGATTGGTGACCTGAAATACCAGTTGTTCGTCATCAAAGCTCCAATAAGCCTCTGCGTTGTCGCCACCAAAAGTCAACTGCTTTAGGGAGCTGAAATGCTTCTCTCCAGACTTAATGAGCGATTTGGTTTTTACGAAAGCAGTGCTGTCAGCAATATTGTCATTTTTGCTTGTTTGCGGTTCTGGTTTTTGTGCAGTGTCGCATCCTGCTATGATGAGCACCATAAAGAGTGGAAGAAGGGTTTTCATAGTGTAAAATTTGGCCGCGAAGTTATTGGTTTTTCAAGCAAAAAACCCCTTTTATAGGTAGTTTTGCAGAAAATTATAGAATCATGAAAAGTTGGATACTGACGATCTGTACGTTGATTGCTGCTGCGCAACTGATTGCCCAATCAACGCCACAAAATTTATTGGAACAAGACATTTACTTTCTTGCTTCGGATGAATTAAAAGGAAGGGAAATGGGCACTGAGGGTGAGAAAATGGCTGCCCAATACATTGCTGAGAGAATGGGCAAATTAGGGCTAACACCAAGAGGAACAGAAGGCTTTTTTCAATATTTTTCAGTAACACCGAAAGCCAATCCTCATATCGTGAATTCAAATTCTGAGGGTGAAGCCATTGAAGGCATGAATGTGATTGGGCAGATTGATAAAGGAAAAGAAACTACTGTAATCATTGGTGCACACTACGATCATCTCGGAATGGGTGCTGAAGGTTCCTTGCATGCAGGAGAGGCTGCGATACACAATGGGGCTGATGACAATGCATCTGGGATTGCATTAATGTTGCAAATTGCAGAAAAATTAGCCAATACTAGACGCCCACTGAACAACAATTATGTATTCATCGCTTTTTCAGGTGAGGAGAAAGGACTATGGGGATCCAATCATTTTGTAAAGAACCCTACCTTGGATTTGACCAAAGTGAATTACATGATAAATTTTGACATGGTAGGTCGCTTGGATGAAAATAAGGGAATAGCCATTAACGGAGTGGGTACTTCTCCTTCTTGGAAAGAATACATTGAGGTGGCGAACAAGAAAGAAATGAAACTCATCCTTGGAGAATCTGGAGTTGGGCCCTCAGACCATACTTCATTCTACCTGCAAGACATTCCGGTTTTGCATTTTTTTACAGGCCAACACGAGGATTACCACAAGCCTGAAGATGATTTTGACCGCATCAATTTTGATGGAATTGGGCATATTAAATTTTTAGTGCTTGAATTAATGGCAGCTGTAGACATGCGTGCTGCCAAATTGGAATTTACAAATACCAAGGAAGAGCAGAGTAAAACTCCAAGATTTACAGTGACTTTGGGCGTGATGCCAGATTATATGTTTCAAGGAGAAGGCATGCGCATTGATGGAGTTATGGAAGACCGACCTGCGAAAAAGGCAGGTTTTGAAAAAGGAGACATTGTGATTCAAATGGGGGACACTAAAGTCACTGACATGCATAGCTACATGGAAGGTTTGAGCAAGTTTAAAAAAGGAGATAAAACCAAAGTAAAGGTCAAGAGAGGAGAGGAAATTATTGAAGAAAAAGTAACCTTCTGATTGAACATTTCCTCCGATCATTTCTTTTTTTGATGGTTCTCACATTTCTTCGTTCATAAAGCAAAGATTAACTTTGCGTTTGCAAACTTTTGTCTATGGAAACTACCCCACCTTACCAACCAAAAAATAAGATCAGAATTGTCACCGCAGCCTCTTTGTTCGATGGGCACGATGCTGCCATCAATGTGATGCGCAGAATCATTCAAGCGACCGGGGTAGAGGTCATTCACCTTGGCCACGACAGAAGTGTGCAAGAAGTGGTGGATACGGCCATACAAGAAGATGCCAATGCGATTGCCATGACTTCTTACCAAGGGGGGCACAATGAATATTTTAAGTACATGCACGATCTTCTCAAAGAGAAGGGAGCAGGTCATATCCGCATCTTTGGCGGAGGAGGTGGTGTCATTCTGCCTGAAGAGATCGAGGAGTTGCACAACTATGGGATTACGCGCATTTACTCTCCAGACGATGGTCGAGAAATGGGTTTGCAGGGAATGATCAACGATCTGGTGCAAAAAAGTGATTTCCCAACTGGTCAAAATTTAAGCGGCGAAGTAAACCATCTTGGCGAGAAGAACAATAAGTCCATTGCGACATTAATTTCTGCGGCAGAAAATTTCCCAGATGCATCCAAAGCGGTGCTTGATCAGGTACATCAGATGGCCGATAAAGTTACCACACCGGTATTGGGAATTACAGGAACTGGGGGAGCAGGAAAGTCTTCATTGGTAGATGAGTTGGTCAGAAGATTTTTGATTGATTTTGAGGACAAAACCATCGGCATAATTTCGGTAGACCCCTCAAAGCGTAAGACAGGAGGCGCTCTTTTGGGCGATAGAATTCGCATGAATGCCATCAAGAACGAAAGGGTGTATATGCGTTCACTGGCTACACGCCAAAGCAATTTGGCCTTGTCAAAACACGTAAAAGAAGCCATCTCCATTTTAAAAGCTGCGCAGTATGATTTGATCATCTTGGAAACTTCCGGAATTGGGCAATCAGACACAGAAATTACTGAGCATTCGGACGTGAGTCTTTATGTAATGACGCCAGAATTTGGTGCAGCAACTCAGCTGGAAAAAATCGACATGCTTGATTTTGCAGATTTGGTGGCCATCAATAAATTCGACAAACGTGGCTCGCTAGATGCGCTCAGAGATGTAAAAAAGCAATACGTTAGGAATCATTTGCTTTTTGAAGCAAAAGATGAAGACCTTCCTGTGTTTGGTACCATTGCCTCTCAATTCAATGATCCGGGAATGAATCAGCTCTACAAAAAGATCATGGATGTGCTGGTCGAGAAGTCAGGAGCTGCCTTGAAATCAAAATTTGAGGTAACCGATGAAATGTCTGAGAAAATATTTGTGATTCCTCCAAAGCGAACACGCTACTTAGCAGAAATATCAGAAAATAATCGATCATATGATCAATGGGTTGAGGAGCAATCTGAGGTTGCCCAAAAGCTTTATGGCATTCAACACACCATCTCGACCGTCTCTGGCATGGACGTGGAAGACAAAGACCGATTGTTAAAACAACTCCAAGAAAGCTTTGAACAAGTTAAATTAGAACTTGATCCTAAAAACTGGCAAATGATTGAGACATGGCCAGTGCTAAAAGAACGTTACAGTGAGGATGTTTATACCTTTAAGGTTAGGGACAAAGAGATCAAAATGGAAACCAAAACGACATCGCTTTCCCAATCGCGCATACCCAAAGTGGCATTGCCAAAATACCAAGCCTGGGGTGACTTGCTAAAATGGAACCTGCAGGAAAATGTGCCAGGTGCTTTCCCATACACTTCTGGTTTGTTCCCCTTTAAACGAAAAGGTGAAGACCCAACACGAATGTTCGCTGGAGAGGGTGGACCAGAACGGACCAATCGCCGCTTTCATTACGTTTCTCTTGACTTGCCGGCAAAAAGATTGTCTACTGCTTTTGATTCAGTCACCTTATATGGGCAAGACCCAGACTACCGGCCAGACATTTATGGCAAGATTGGAAATGCTGGGGTGTCTATTTGTTGCTTAGATGATGCTAAGAAGCTGTATTCGGGCTTCAATTTGGCCGACCCAATGACCTCTGTGTCCATGACAATTAACGGTCCTGCACCAATGCTCTTAGGATTCTTCATGAATGCAGCCATAGACCAACAGTGCGAACTGTACATCAAAAAAGAGGGTCTCGAAGCCAAGATTGAAAGGAAAATAGCGGCGATTTACAAAGAGAAAGGTGTCGAAAGACCACGATATCAGGGAGAATTGCCGAAGGGAAATGATGGTTTAGGCCTACTGCTTCTGGGGGTTACCGGAGATCAGGTCTTGGATGCTGAAATCTATCAAAAAATCAAAGCAGATACGATCAGTAAAGTAAGAGGAACTGTTCAGGCAGACATCTTGAAAGAAGACCAAGCACAAAACACCTGTATTTTCTCTACTGAGTTTGCATTGCGCTTAATGGGAGACGTACAGTCGTATTTTATTGACAACAATGTCAGAAATTTTTACTCCGTTTCGATCTCTGGGTATCATATCGCTGAGGCAGGAGCAAACCCAATCACACAACTGGCATTTACACTCGCCAATGGGTTTACCTATGTGGAGTATTACCTCAGCCGAGGTATGGACATCAATAAATTTGGCCCAAATTTGTCCTTCTTTTTCTCCAATGGAATTGATCCTGAATACGCGGTGATTGGAAGGGTTGCAAGACGAATTTGGGCAAAAGCATTGAAGTTAAAATACGGCGCCAACCCAAGGGCTCAAATGCTGAAATACCACATTCAAACTTCCGGGAGATCCTTGCATGCGCAAGAGATTGATTTCAATGATATTCGTACCACATTACAAGCCTTGTATGCAATTTACGACAATTGCAACTCATTGCACACAAATGCTTATGATGAGGCAATTACAACACCTACGGAGGAATCTGTACGCAGGGCAATGGCGATCCAATTGATCATCAACAGAGAGTTAGGCTTGGCAAAAAATGAAAACCCCTTACAAGGTTCATTCATCATAGAAGAATTGACTGATTTGGTCGAAGAAGCAGTCTTGACCGAATTTGATCGAATCACAGAGCGTGGTGGCGTATTGGGCGCAATGGAAACCATGTATCAACGCAGTAAAATTCAAGAGGAAAGTCTTTATTATGAAGGATTGAAGCACAGTGGCGAATTTCCGATCATAGGTGTCAATACCTTCTTAAGTTCTAAAGGTTCACCAACCATTACTCCAAAAGAAGTAATCAGAGCAACAAAAGAGGAGAAAGAGTATCAAATTAATATGCTGAACAATTTACATGAAGGCAATAAAGATAAATCACAACATTTATTACGTGAGTTGCAAAAGACGGCCATTCAAAATCAAAACCTCTTTGAAAGTCTCATGGAAGCCTCTAAATATTGTTCATTGGGACAAATAACTGACGCCTTATTCGAAGTCGGTGGGCAGTACAGAAGAAACATGTAGAGCTACAGCTCACATTTTTTGATAGACCGAAGAAACGATATACCTATCATTGAATTCTGCACTCATTTGCAATGAAAAAGATGCTTTGAAAAGAGGGGTATGCGCTTCTATTTTACTGCTCTCGATATTTGTATATCGCGTGAAGAACCAAAACATAATTTTCTCCAAAAATTGATACTTCTTGCGTTTTGTCGGGGTGAAATCAGCATAAAGCCAAAGACCTCCATTTTTCAAGCTCGAGTTCAGCGAATCAAAGATGAGTGCTCCTTTGTCTTTATCAAACAAGTCTAAAAAAAAGTACGTTAGTACAACATCATATTTTTTGTTGGGGATTTTGGTGTGATCCCCAAGGATAAATTGAATTCTATCACATCCATTTGAAGTATGGGCTATCTTCTTTGCTTTGAGGAGCATTTTTTCGGAAGTGTCCAGATAATCAATGCGAAGCTGTCTTGTTGGATCAAGCAGTTGTGGCAGTACTTTTCCGCTTCCTCCGCCTATCCATAAGATCTGCGAATTAGAAGGGATGGTGTTCAAGAATGCACGCTGAGACTTCAGAATGTTTCCTTTAAAAACCAATGAAGCAAGGAAATCATAACACCAAGCAATGCCGTTGTAATTATTTGTTTTTTTCAAATCTTCTGAAGGATAAAGAGGATAGTCGCTTTAGATTTATTTTCTTTGGGCAAGAATATGGAAAAAGAAGCAAGATGTAAAAATTATGAAACACCCATCCAATGGAAGTTCTGTCTGAATTGTGGACAAAAAGGCAACCTTACACCGATAACATTTGCAGACATCGGCAAAGATTTTTTAGCGGCTTTTGCCAATTATGAAGCACCCTTTCCAAAGACTTTTGGCAATTTGTTTGTGAGACCAGGCAAGTTGATTCGAGAATACCTGGCAGGTAAGCGAAAAACCTACTTTGCTCCTGTTCGTTATTTAATCATATGCCTTGGGATTAGTATCGTGATGACTAAAATTTTTGATTTTGATCCAGTTAGGATACAAATGGAATTAGACGGGCATGATTTTCAAAAAATTCAATATTCAGAATCTATTGTAGCAGGTGAATTTATGCATCGAAACCTTAATTGGTTCATATTTATTTTTCCGTTCGTAATTGCTTTAGTTACAAAATTGTTTTTTTTCAAAGTAAAATTTGGCCTTGCCGAACGAACAACGATGGGGTTTTTTATTGGAGGACAATACCTGTTGCTTAGAGCTTTGATTATTCCTATTGTGAGTTTGTTTCCGCCCATTTACAGACTCTACCTATTTATCGCATTGGCTTATTTGACTTATGCAATTTTTTCTTTTTACCGTCCGACTCTCAAAATATGGGGAGCCTTAAAAGCACTGTTTGCAGCTTTATTCACACTCTTTTTGTACTTTTTTATCGCATTCATGATTGCGTTGCAAATAGTGCAATATTTTAACATTCGAGAAATATGATCAAGAATAAGAAAGTTGTGGTTGTTATGCCAGCTTACAATGCCTCTCAAACATTGGAGGATACATACAGGGAAATCCCTCTTGATTTAGTAGATGAAGTGGTAGTGGTTGACGATTGTAGTCATGACAATACTGCAGAGAAGGCAAAAGAAATAGGCATCAAACATGTCATTCGCCATGAAGTAAACAAAGGCTACGGTGGCAATCAGAAAAGTTGTTATGCAAAAGCACTGGAGCTAGGAGCAGACATCGTTATTATGGTGCATCCAGACTATCAATACACACCGAAACTTATCCCATCAATGTGTTTTCTGATTGCAAATGAAGTATTTCACGTTGTGTTAGGCTCCCGAATTCTTGGGACAGGAGCCTTGAAAGGAGGCATGCCCTTGTACAAGTACGTAGCAAACCGCTTTTTGACCCTTTTCCAGAATGTCATGATTGGGGCAAAATTATCGGAGTACCATACAGGCTATCGTGCATTTTCTAAAGAGGTTTTGAACGCCATTGACTTTGAAAAGAATTCAGACAACTTTGTATTTGACAATCAGATGCTTTCACAAATATTGTACAAGAAATTCGAGATTGCTGAGGTCACATGCCCTACAAAGTATTTTGACGAAGGTTCTTCCATCAATCTTTCGAGCAGCATCATTTATGGTCTTGGTGTTCTGAGAGTATCTTTTGAGCATCGATTCCAGAAGATGGGTTTGCTGCAATTGAAAAGGTATAACTAGTGCTTAAGCTTTGAAATGATGACTTGCACCTATTGCAGTAGAACAGATGCAAATGAACAATTTGCCTTCAAAGACATTTTCGAGGATGAGTATTCCTTAATGCATTGCAATCTCTGCAAAGCTTATTTTCTAGATCCTCAGCCTACTGTGGCTCAACTTGAGCAAGCCTATGACGATGCCTATTATGGAACTGGGGACAAGAAATTCAATCCGTTTATTGAAGGGATGGTAGATCAACTGAGATTGCGAAAAGCTCGTTCCTTTTCACAACTTATTCCCACAAATGCGAAGGTGCTTGATGTCGGTTGCGGCAATGGGAGTTTCTTGCATTATATTGGAAAAACAGGACAGTATGAGTTGCATGGGATAGAGTTGGCTGGAAAATCAGCTGATCGAGCTGCATTGTTCAGCGAGATAAATTTAAAGATAGGCACGCTTAAGAAAGACGATTATGCTAAAGAAACCTTTGACTTGATCAGTTTAGTGCACGTCATTGAACATTTGTCCAATCCCAAAGAGGTCTTAAATATCGTGTCTGATATTGCTAAAAAGAACAGTGTCTTGTACTTAGAATTGCCCAACATTGAAAGTTGGCAGGCAAGACTATTTAAAGGGAATTGGTTTCATTTGGATGCTCCCAGACATTTGGTTTTTCTTAGCAGAATAGAATTGCAAAAGAAGCTTGCTGAGCGGGGATGGAAGCTATTTAAGGAAAGGTATAACTCTTTTCAATTTAATCCTTATGGAATGCAACAAAGCCTCCTAAATGCATTGGGTTTCAAGCGAGAGTTATTGTACGAAAAGCTGAAAGGCAATACACAATATACCAAAGGCCATTCGGCCACTTTAATTCTTTTGCAAATGTTGTTTATGGGAGTGTCATTTCCTTTTTTTTTCATGGGCGATTTAGTGGCTTCTACCTTCAAAAAAGGGGGTACGTTAAAGCTCTATTTTAGGAAAATAGATTAATTTTAGAAAAATCCCTTAAGCGATTCATAATGAAATCAGTTTACAGCCTTTTACTCACTCTTTTAGTAATACCATTAATTGGGCAAAACACTATACCAAATTCTGGTTTTGAAAATTGGACTACAACCACCTATCAAAAATTAGACAATTATACCACAGAGCCAGCTTTTATATTGTTTGTGTTGGATTCTATGGTGGTTAGTCGGGATACAGATCGTATTGCCGGAAATTATTCAATCAAAATGCAAACGATAATTTCAGGAACTGATACAGTCTTTGGTTTTTTTACTTCAGGTGACTTTGACACTGAAAATGGTTTTCCATACTCTCAACGACCAGATTCATTGGTGGGATATTATAAATGTGATGTTCAGGCAGGGGATTCGGCCTTTGTGGTAGTAAGGTTTTCTTCCGCAGGATCTATATTTAGTTTCTCTCTGCAAGAATTTACAGGTATCCAAGCAAATTGGACTCGCTTTTCTTTGCCACTAAACTTATTGCAAACACCTGACTCTATGTTTATTGCTGCTGTATCAAGCAATGCGATCAATGAAATTAACATTCAAAATGGCAGCATGTTAATGCTGGATAGCTTACATTTTGTTGGAACGGGGATTACACAGCAAATTCTAAACGGTGATTTTGAAAATTGGTCGGACGTGAGTTTTGAAGAACCAGATGATTGGAGTACTCTCAATGCAGCCACTTCGGATGGACCAAAAGATGCGGTAACAAAAACAACGGACAGTTATTCCGGAACTTATGCATTGAGGTTGGAGACTATTGAAGCTTTAGGCGATACGATAGGGTTTATTACCAATGGTATTTTCGGTGATTCGACGATAATCGGCGGCCATCCTTTCAGTATTGTGTTCGACACTTTGGTGGGCAATTATAAGTATTCTCCCATCGGTTTGGATACCGCTGCCATACTTTTTAATTTCTTACGAAACGGCAATGATATTGGAAGTGTTGCTCAACTATTGGCCGCCACATCTAATTACCGTCAATTTTCAGTGCCTTTTGTCTTACCTCAAACACCCGATACCTTGATAATTTACGTATATTCATCTGTAAGCAATGTTCCTGCCATAGGTAGTACTCTTTTCTTGGATGATTTGAAATTGAAATCTATCATTACGAGCCTTGACAAACAACATCCAGACATTCAAACAATCACCTTATATCCAAATCCGACAGAATCAGTGCTCAAGCTCCAGATGGAAGGCTTGAATGGGAAGATAGAATTACAGATTATCGACCAATTGGGCAGACGTTATTTTAGATACCAATTTGATGGAGCCAATGTAAATCAAGAGATTGATGTTTCGAAATTGAAATCAGGCCAATATTATTTGCGGATCATATCAAATGACAAATATGTGCATCGTTCGTTCATCAAACAATAAATCTCCTTATCTGGACTCCTCCACCTGAGGAGTCCGTTTGTTAATCCCTAATTGAAGGCCTATTTTTGCGCCTCAATTAAAAACCATTAAAACCATTTAGACGCATGTCAAACGCTATATTCAATCCACCAATGGCCGTCAATGAGCCAGTAAAATCATATGCTCCTGGTTCTGCCGAGAGAGAAGAACTGCAAAAAACAGTCGCAGAAATGCGTGCAAATGAGGTAGACATTCCAATGTTTATCGGTGGTAAAGAGGTACGTACTAGCAATACACAAAGTATGCACCCGCCTTATGACCATAAACACTTGTTGGGCCAATTTCACAAAGGAGATGCTTCACATGTTACACTTGCCATTGAGGCTGCATTGGCGGCCAAAAAGGACTGGGCAGAACTGCCTTGGGGGCAACGAGCATCTATATTCTTAAAAGCAGCAGAATTGATCGCAGGGCCTTATCGTCAAAAAATAAATGCAGCCACCATGTTGGCCCAATCGAAAAATGCATTTCAAGCAGAGATTGATTCTTCTTGCGAGTTGATTGACTTCTTTCGATTCAATGTTGAATACATGTGTCAATTGTACAGCGAGCAACCAGAATCCTCTGAGGGTGTTTGGAACCGATTAGAATATCGGCCCCTTGAAGGGTTCGTGTTTGCATTGACTCCCTTCAATTTTACTGCCATCGCAGGCAACTTGCCCTCGAGCCCTGCAATGATGGGCAATACAGTTGTTTGGAAACCCGCCAATACGCAAATTTACTCTGCATGGGTAATCATGGAAGTATTGAGGGAGGCCGGATTGCCAGATGGTGTAATCAATTTGGTGTATACAAGTGGACCTGCTGCAGGAGATGTAATTTTCAATCATTCAGCATTTGCAGGCATCCATTTTACTGGATCCACCGGTGTTTTTCAGCAGATTTGGAAGTCCATTGGCAACAACATAGAAAAATTTGATGCGTACCCTCGAATAGTAGGTGAAACTGGAGGGAAAGATTTTATTGTGGCGCATAAATCTGCCAATGCAAAAGAAGTAGCAACTGCCATTACAAGAGGTGCCTTTGAATTCCAAGGACAGAAATGTTCTGCAGCCAGCAGAGCTTACATTCCTGAAAGTTTATGGTCGAATGTGAAGACCTATATTCTAGATGATTTGAAAAGCATTAAGTTGGGCAGCCCTGAGAACTTTGAAAACTTTGTCAATGCGGTAATTGATGAAAAAGCCTTTGACAAGATTGCTTCCTACATCGACAATGCGGCAGCTTCTGATGATGCAGAAATAATCGCAGGAGGTCAATACGATAAATCTACCGGCTATTTTATTGAGCCGACGGTAATTCTTGCAAAGGATCCAAAATACACCACCATGTGTGAGGAGATCTTTGGTCCGGTAATTACCATTTTCGTCTACAATGAAAATGATTTTGAGGCAACCTTAAGACTTGTAGATGACAACAGTTATGCCCTTACAGGAGCAATTTTTGCAAAGAATCGTCATGTCCTTAATCAAATGTGTAAAGCATTGGAAAATTCAGCAGGCAATTTTTACATCAATGACAAACCTACGGGTGCTGTCGTGGGTCAGCAGCCATTTGGTGGAGCAAGAAAATCCGGAACCAATGACAAAGCTGGCGCAAAGCAAAATCTAATGCGTTGGGTATCTGCGAGAACCATCAAAGAAACGTTTGTGCCTGCAACTGATTACAGGTATCCTTTTTTAGGATAGTTCAATATTGAGTTTAACAAAAGCTTGTTGATGAGATTCAACAGGCTTTTGTTATTCTGGTCTTATTAGAACTATTTTTGATGAATGAAACTTCCTAAGTTGTTCAAAAATAAATATGCATGGTCGTTGCTGGCTTTTGCTATTTGGTTGACCTTTATTGATCAAAACAATCTAATCACACAAGTGCAATACCGCATGGAGCTTTCCAAACTAGAGGATGAACAACGCTTTTACCAACAGGAGATCAAAAAGATAAAGGAAGATCTCAATGAATTAGAATCCAATCCCAAGAGCTTAGAAAAATTTGCACGAGAAAAGTATTTCATGAAGAAAGAAAATGAAGAACTTTTCGTGCTGATAGAAGAATAGCGCTGCCTATATCGAAGGCAAAAGTTTTGTGCATACTTCACCAAAACCTACCCTAATACCTTCTTTTTCGCAGTGCCCTTTCATGATGATGGTGTCATTGTCTTGAATGAATTTGCGTTCGGTGCCGTCTTTTAATCGAATGGGTTTTGTTCCTTTCCAACTCAACTCCAACATGGATCCATAAGAATCAGGTGTAGGGCCACTTATGGTGCCAGAAGCGTATAAATCTCCAGCTTTGATGTTGCAACCATTGACTGTATGGTGGGCCAATTGTTGGCATTGATTCCAGTACATGTATTTGTAGTTGGATTTACAAATGCTGTTTTCTTCGGCTCCCTCTGCTTGTAATAGAACTTCAAGGGATATGTCAATGTTTTTATTGCCTTCAAATTCAAGGTAGGGAAACACTTTAGGATCTTGTTTGGGACCTTCAACTCTAAATGGTTCTAGGGCATCAAGGGTAACAATCCAGGCTGACACGGAAGAAGCAAAATTTTTCGCTAAAAATGGCCCCAAAGGAACATACTCCCATTTCTGAATGTCTCTTGCAGACCAGTCATTAAACAGAACCATACCGAAAATGTAATCATCAGCCTCTGCAGTGCTAATGCGCTCTCCCAAAGGTTTTCCATCAAAGGTGATAAATCCCATTTCCAATTCAAAATCCATTAATTTGCTTGGGCCAAATACTGGAGGTTCAGATTCATTAGGTTTCTGCTGTCCTTTAGGTCGATGTATTTCTTGACCAGAGAGTATAATCGATGAGGCGCGACCGTGATAACCCACGGGTATGTATTTCCAGTTTGGTAACAAAGCATTGTTAGGATCTCGAAACATAGTGCCTACATTGGTGGCATGTTCAATACTCGAATAAAAATCTGTGTAATCTCCAATTTTTACTGGCATTAAGTTTTCAACTTCAGAAATTGGCAGTAGAACATTTTCGTGAAGTTCGTTCTGATGCCTTAGCTCTGTGTTTCCCTCACTAAACAATTCAATAATTCTTTTTCTAAGTGCTCTAACGCCTTTTTTCCCATGGCGCATCAATTCGTTTAGATGAGCAACATCTAAATCTGACCTCTCAACAGTTAAACCATTCAGTAATTCTAAGTCGTAAAGTGCAAGTAAGTCAATCGCATAATCACCAATTCTACTCGCCACTCTTGGATTTTTACTTGAGGACTTTACAATGCCAAAGGGGATATTGTGAATGCTGAAATCTGTGTTTTTGGGTGTTACTAGCCAAGATTTATTCATGTTTTTAAAGGAATTTGGATGAATATTAATTCAATGCACAAAGATAATGCTTTGCATTTCCTTGCAAAGAAATGCAACGTATATATTCTATTTTTCGTCAACTATTAGAAGCTATAAAGTACCTCAAAAAGGGGAAACAAAAAAGTCCACTTGATTAACGACAATTAGTTAAATTAGCGGATTGAATTTTTAAGAAACCAATATCTATTTATGAAAAAGATATTTTACGCACTTATTTTTTCCTGTACATTCTTAACCTTTTCTAATGCACTCTATGCCCAGATAGCGGTAAAGGATATTTTTTGCGAAGATTTTGATGGAGTTTGGCAAATGGATACATCCTATCTGCCGAATCCAGGACCAGTAAATCATTTTTACAAAGATACTGTTCCTACATTAGACAACACTCCCTATTGTGCAGCCGATACAGCAAGAAATGCGGTACGTTCATACTTAACTTCACCAAATGTGAGCATTGCAGGTTTTGTGAACGTCGGAATTATATTCGAGCACATTTGTTACCTTGACGTTTCTGATGATGGAACGGTAGAGTATTCTTTTGATAACGGTGTTACTTGGTTTAGATTCAGACCCTCCTCTTATGGAGGAAATGGAGTTTATGATTTTTTACAAGGCGAATGGAAATTCAACAAACAAAGTTATGGTTCGGCTTGGAGATTTAGTGACTCCACATATATATGGACCAATGGTAACGCACAATGGAGAAGAGAATCATTTGACTTGACTGACATAATAAATGAACAAGCAGTTACACCTACTACCGTAAGAATACGTTTTGGATTGGTGGACGATCCTGCAACACCTGGTAGATTCGGAACTCATATATGGTACATAGAAAATTTCTGTATTCGTGGATCAGATTGCGAAATTGTTCCACCTACCATTGACCTTGTTGAGCCTCCCATCGATTACCCCATACGATATGAGGGGAGAGTATACAGCACAGGCCCTTATTATTTTGATGCACAAATACTAGACAACTCATTGATTGATACATCTGTAGTTGCTATGGTACATTTAAGGGATGTTACCCCAAATGCAGCTTTTGATACCCTTGATATCGATACATTTCCAATGATTCGATTGGCTGGTGGAAACTTTTCAGGGATAATTCCGAAAGTTATACCAGGGCGTAGAACTCCAACAACAAAAGATACAATCCTGCCAGGTGATAGTATCGCTTGGCAAGTCTTGGCGTGGGATGCCAGTGATTGCCGAAATGTAAATCAAGATCCACCTGCTGGTTACACAAAGTTTTTGGTGATTAATGACCTGCCTAAAACTTGCAATAGTCAGCCTGTTTTTCAATATCCATACTACCAAGATTTTGACGGAACTGAGTTTGTTGAAGGTCAAAGCGGAGACCTAGATGATGGATGGAGCAATCCAACTGGTGATTTCCACGATTGGTGGGTAAATGCAGGGACTACGGGCGGCACTTCGCCTTCAGATACAGGAAGTACAGGTCCATCTGATGATTTTCCTGGTGGAGGTAAGTATTTATATGTAGAATCTACAAATCCTAGACAATCGACATTTAAAGACAGTTCGGCCTATCTACTTTCTCCCTGTTTTGATTTGACTCAGGGATTGGTAACAAATGGCTTGGTAAAGTTTTATGTGAACATGAACACTAGTTCTCTTGAGGATACCATAAATGTTGATATCTATGATGCAACACCTACACCCGGTCAGCCGTTTGGAGGATTTAAGAATGATGTCATTCCTCCTATTGTCGGTAAACAAGGTGACCGTTGGATCTCTTTCGAGTTTACTACATATCCATTTAGAAACCAAGTGACACAATTGAGGTTTAGAGGCACGCCAGGGAACGCTACAGGTTTAAGTGACATGGCACTTGATTCATTCAAGGTTACTGATGCACCTCTGATTGATTTAAGGTTGAATCCGGTGGCACTTGCGCCTTTTAATCCTTGTGGAGAGGAAGAACCAGTGATAATCAATGTTCAGAATTTAGGAGTCGCAGATGCCAATGGTGTTACTTTTGGTTTTGAAGTATGCAGGGTCAAACCCAATGGAGATACTCTCTGCAACCTTGAATCAGGCACATACAATTGGCCTGGAACTGTTCCAGTAGGAGCTTCGGTAGATGTTACCTTCCCTTCAAATATCACGTATACCGTTCCTGAAGGAAACTATTTTATCAAAACGTTTTTAACTTTTCCTGGAGATGGAAATGTTTTTAACGATACCACATTCGCCCTTTCGGAGTGCATACCTTATGTGAGTGGATTGAAATACAGAGATAATTTTGACGGTGATACCTTATGGAATTCAATAGGTGTATCAGACTCAGTTTCTGCTCAAAATAGCTGGGAGCTCGGCACGCCAAATTTTGACAGAACCAATCATGCGCTTACTGATCCAAATGCATGGGATGTATTACTAGATAGACAATACACAGGATCTGGTGTGGTCAATATTCTTTATACTCCCTTGATTGATTTAAGAGGAGCCGATAGTACCATTATGTCATTCTTGAATAACCGTGACATGGATACGACTAAGGATGGAGTGTTTATTGAGTATTCATTTGATAAAGGCATTACATGGGATTCATTGGGAAGAAGGCATGATCCCGGAGCTATTCGTTGGTACAATGCAACATTGTCTTCTGGTGGATTTGGCGGAACACCTGTGTTTTCTGATATGACTGGTCGTTTTGCCGATACATGGAAGCCGGGGTGGTTAGAAAGTGAATTGATTTTACCTGACACATTCGACAATCAACAATTTGTGCTCTTTAGATTCAATTTCTTTGCAGAAAACGATCTTGACGGGAATGATGGCATGAGTATCGATAATTTCTTGCTCTATGATCCGGACCCTATTGATTTAGAGCCCCAATACTCTCTTGGTCCAAATGATCAATGCGATTTGAAAGTAGATCAAAAAATTCAAACCATATTTAAAAATAGGGGGCTTCAAACGATTAATGGCTTTGATATTGAATATAGGGTGCGCAATCTCACAACGAATAGCCCTGTAGAGGTAAAAACAGAGACCATTAACCGGACATTGCTCAGGCGTGATACTCTGCACGTCCTTTCGACTCCAACATTTAACATGTTTGCTTTTGGTGATTATGAAATAAAAATTATTGCCAAGGCGGCGGGAGATGGTTTTGCTTTGAATGATACATTGACTCGAATTGTAGAGAACATAGATGGGTGTAGCTTCCGATTTGAGATTTCTACTTCTGGTAGGTTTAATCCTTTGATTCCGAATGATTCTACAGTATGGGAATTCAATTATACCTCTGGAGGAAAAAAGTACAGAGAATGGGGAGCATACAATGATCCTAAATTTGGTATCAATACCTCAACGGTCTTTGATACAATCAGAAATCTATTTGTATGCATAAAGAGCAATTCGCAAGTCAGGTTTGACTTGGACGATAGAGATTCTTTGGTAGGGACCTATTCCATGATTGCCTTTGATGGAGCTGAGGATACGATCGTTTTTGAAAATGTGCGTGGAGGACCTGATTCGCCGACACAATTTTTCAACTGGTACTGTCCTCCTGATCGTTCAGCTGCTGCCATTAATTTGATCATTGATACAGGTCGTATTCAACTTCCCATTGCGAAAGAATTTGGTGTTAGGATGAAAATTCTCAACAATGGATTGGACAGTATGGATTTTGTAACAGCTGGTCTGCTGATAGATGGAGTTCAAGTGTTTGAGGAAGTAAATAATTTTAGTCCACCATTGCGTTACAACACTTTCAAGAGAGTTGATTTAGGAGTACATTTTCTAACACCTGGAAGACATGTGTTGAAAGGCTACACTAAGTTGCCAAATGGACAACAAGATCAATTGCCCGGACCTGAAGATACAACTACTTTTGTGATTGTAACAATGGATACAGCCCAATTTGATGCAAACGGAATCTATTGTGAGGATTTTGATGGACCTTTACCATTAGATTTGTTGTGGATGAGTGGAAACTCATACACCTACAGACAATCTCCGTTAAACAATTCCTTCCAATTGGGGCGTCCCAATACATTCAACATTAATTCAACAAACAGCGGTACTCGTGCTTGGGTAACTAAAAGAGATGGGAATTATCCCGACATTGACGAATCTTCTGTTTTCTCTCCTTGGTTGAACTTGCAAAAAGATTCTTGTTATAAAGTTAGCTTCTATCATAATTACTACATCACGGATTCGTTGAATGATGGAGGTACGATGGAAATTGGTGTGGATATAAGTAATGGTAGATCTCCCGAATTGCCACGATGGTCTTCTTTTGGCAACTTTAATGGTGATTCAGGGAGAGTTGGACAAACAAATTGGTTCAATACAAGACACATTCTGTCAATGCCTGATGTATTTGTTTTAGATACTGTATTCCGAAGAGACGGCTCAATTCGAACAGTAGATACTATCAACCTTGGTTCACCTGCCGGTTGGACCGGAAATTCAGGAGGATGGATAAAATCTGAGAACATTTTCCCCAGCTTTATTGATACTCTTTCTGAAGTAAATGATTCAAGGTTTTTCAAAAATAGAAATCAAAACGTGGTTTTTCGTTGGAGGTTTGAATCTGATGGATCGCAAAACAGTGATGGTTGGGCAATTGATGATTTTTGCATTGAAAGGGTAGACAGGGCTCAGTGCTTCCCAGTAGGATTGAGTGAGTTGAACATTGATAGAGACAAAGTGTATTTGGGGCAAAACATACCCAATCCTTCTACATCACAAACAACCATTCCATTTTATCTCCCTGATGCTGGGAATGTAAATTTCGTGATAAGGAACATGCTTGGTCAATCAGTTTACAGTGAGAATCAATCTAGGCCCTCTGGTGACGGTATTCTTGAGTTGGATGTGAGTGAGCTATCTGGGGGTATCTATTATTATACCATGTGGTACAACAATAAACAATACAGTCGAAAAATGATTGTGACTAAATAAATAAGAGCCTCGAAATTGTTTCGAGGCTTTTTTTTTATAGAAATCTACAATTCAAATTCCGGCTCTGGAGCCCTCTTGTATGCTTTTTTCTTAGGCTTTATGGCATCTACAAATAATATGTTTACTAACTCCTCGTCATTAGTAACGAGTGTCTTAGAGATTCCATTGACAATGGTAACAGGCTCATCATATTTATAGGACCTTCTAAAAGGTTCGAATGTTTCATCAATAAAACTCATTTGTAAAGTCTTCGTGTCGATGTAGCCGTCTTTTACTTTTGCCCTTCCAACAAAACAATCGGCGAAACTTCCTTTTCGTATTGTAATTACCACATTTTCATGCAAGCCATCACTAATTTCATTTGCACCTCTAACTTCAAAAACTTTCACATATTTTTGATAACAAGTAGAATTGTCCTGAGCAAGTAGCATGCTGCTGCCAATGTAAAGACAAGTAGATAGAATAATTTTTTTCATTGTAGTTGTTTTAATTGGCGTAAAAATACTGCTTGCATATAGAATTGCAAGGAGTTTGACCTTTAAAAAGATAGATATATGAATACAAGCACCATAAAAGAAAATCTGGAGGAAGCGGAAAGAATCTTAAAGACGTTTATGAGCGATGAAGAGAAACTAAGAAAGATTGCAGAAGCAGGGGATGAAATGGCAAAATCTCTAAAGCGAGGAAATAAGATAATCTCATGTGGAAATGGCGGTTCGATGTGTGATGCTATGCATTTTGCAGAAGAGTTAAGTGGTCGCTATAGAGAGGACCGCAAAGCATTGGCAGCCATTTCAATTTCAGATCCCTCACACATGAGTTGCGTTGGAAACGATTATGGTTTCAGGTATGTATTTTCGAGGTACATAGAGGCTATTGGAAATGAAGGAGATGTACTATTAGCCATCAGCACCTCCGGCAATTCTCCCAATATTCTTGAGGCCATAGATGCTGCTAAAAAGAGAGGCATGTATGTAGTTGGACTCACCGGAAAATCCGGTGGAGAAATGGAAAATAAATGTGACCTCGAAATAAGGGCGCCTTATTCTAATTATGCAGATCGTGCTCAGGAAATACACATTAAGATCATTCATAGTTTAATTCAAATGATCGAAGAAAAGGTTAATTAATGCTTAGCGCACTGTGCCACCAGGATGCACAAAGTTCAATTGGTACCTATATAAGGTTCTTACAGCTTTTCCATTAATCTTTCCTGGTGCCCATTCAATCATACGCATCAATCTTCTGGTTTCAGCATCACATCCTCCCGGCAGTGATTCTACAATTTTGAAATTCGAAATTTTTCCATAAGGTTCAACGATGAATTCCGCAGTGACTCGTCCAGAAATTCCCCTCTGGTAGGCGATGGCAGGATATTTAATGTTGTTTTGTACAAATGCATTGATTGAATTTCCTTCTTTTGTTTGAGGAGCCTCATCTACCTGGTTTATCGTATAGTATTTGCCAGAGGTTATGTTGTTACTAAGCTCCTTAGGCAATGCGCTATACCCTCTTTTCTTTACTAACTTTTCATATTTTCTGGCATTGAAAGCGATTTTTAATTTTTCATAACCCAAACCCGATTGATTTCTACTAGGGTCCTTTTCCCAAAGTATTCGATCAAAAATTCTCGATGCTTCTGCTCGAAATAAGCTGTCTCCATGGTCTTCTATGTGTTTGAATTGCACATTGCCCTGGTAGTCAACAATAAAAGTGATAAAAACTTCTCCATCTTCGCCAGATTCCAAAAGGGTGTTTGGATATACAACTTCTTGTTTCACCAACAATTCCAATTCCTCAAGGCCGCCGTAAGGTTCTGCAGGATAATATACTGTACGGAATAAATGCATTTGCTGCGACATCATTGGAATCGCAAAAAGCCATAAAAAATTCAATATCAGTAGTGAAGCCTTTTTTTGAAACTTCATTTTATCTTATCTTTCCACTAAGTTATTGAAATTCATCGAAAGAAATGCTGGTTAAAACATACGGAAGTGCATTGGTAGGGGTAAATGCCTTAACGATTACAGTAGAGGTAAGTGTTAGTCAAGGGATCAACTTTCATTTAGTAGGTTTGCCGGACAATGCTGTGAAGGAAAGTCAACAAAGGGTAGATTCTGCCTTAAGGCAATTTGGATATAAAATTCCAGGCAAAAAAGTTGTGATTAACATGGCGCCTGCAGACATTCGAAAAGAAGGATCCTCCTATGACTTGACCATCGCAATAGGAATACTTGCTGCATCCGCTCAAATTCAAGCAATCGAAATTGACCGCTACCTAATCATGGGAGAATTGAGCTTGGATGGAAGCTTGCAGCCCATTCGCGGAGCGCTTCCCATAGCCATACAGGCTAGAAAGGAAGGATTCAAGGGGTTTTTTCTCCCCACACAGAATGCTGCAGAGGCTGCTATAGTTAACGATTTAGAGGTTTATGGAGTAGGCAACATCAAGGAGCTTATTGATCATGTAGAAGGCAAAAAAAGAATTCCGCAATTAAAGATGGATACACGTAAGAATTTCGTTCAACAATTAAATCACAGCAAAATAGACTTTGAGGATGTTAAGGGTCAAGAAAATATAAAAAGAGCACTTGAAATTGCCGCTGCTGGAGGACATAATGTTATATTGATTGGACCGCCTGGAGCTGGGAAAACGATGTTGGCCAAAAGATTGCCAACTATACTGCCACCACTTAGTTTGCATGAAGCCTTGGAGACAACCAAAATTCATTCTGTTGCAGGTAAAATGAGCAAGGACACTTCTTTAATTGCACACCGTCCTTTTCGTTCACCGCATCATACCATCTCTGATGTGGCTTTAGTTGGAGGAGGAGGATATCCTCAACCTGGAGAAATTTCACTAGCGCATCATGGAGTCCTCTTTTTGGATGAATTGCCAGAGTTCAAGCGTTCAGTGCTTGAGGTGATGCGGCAACCAATGGAAGAAAGAAAAGTGACCATATCACGTGCGAAATTTACTGTAGATTATCCAGCCTCTTTTATGCTAGTGGCTTCAATGAATCCATGTCCCTGTGGGTATTACAATCATCCTGAAAAGGAATGTATGTGCGCTCCTGGCATGGTTCATAGGTATTTGAATAAAATTTCAGGACCCTTGTTGGACAGGATTGATTTGCATGTTGAGGTAACTCCAGTTGATTTTGAAAAGCTTTCCGAAAATCGATTGGCAGAAAGTAGTTCGTCTATTCGCACAAGGGTAGAAAAAGCTAGGCTAATTCAAGAAAAGCGGTTCAACCAAACTGAGGAAGTCATTACAAATGCATCAATGGATGCAAAGCAACTAAGGCAAGTGTGTCAAATCAATGATGAAGGCCACATGATCTTGAAAAACGCCATGGAAAAGTTGGGCCTTTCAGCTAGGGCATATGACCGTATTTTAAAAGTAGCAAGAACAATTGCCGACTTGGAAGAAACCTCTATGATCCAGCCACAACATTTGGCAGAAGCGATACAATTTAGAAGCCTTGATAGAGAGGGATGGGCCAGTTAGAGCACATTAAACGCAATTGCTTAATTTTAACCCTGCTTAACATAAGTCATGAAACCATTGAATTATTTTTTGAGTCTGCTCACTATAACGCTTTTTTTTATTGGCTGCCAAAAAGAAGAAACCTTAGCAGTCAATAAGCAAGCATTGCCTTTACAAGAAGGATTTGAAGGTAGAACTAATCGGCCGGCCTCATTGTTTGCGAACATCAATGGTAAACCATTCGATGCTTTGGCCATAAGAGGAATCATTGAAGATAACTTTTTATTTGGCAAATCTGTTACCATCGAGGCATATACAAATCAAGGTAAACTGATTTTATCAACTGAAAACAATACTCCAGCATCTTATTTTGTGAGATCAAATCCTTTATTCAATTCAATTGACTATTTGCCCGATTCAACCTTTACAGACTACAGAACGTTCTATTCTGGAAATGCTTCCAACGGCAGAATTACAATCAGTGGATTGTCAAGTGCTTCACGAATTTCGGGAACCTTTTCAGGCGCCTTGAGCAATGTTACAGGACAAAAGGTGGTCAATATTTTTTCAGGAGAATTTACAGATGTTGTATTGGAGGCACCAACGACAGGCACTATGAATTGGATCAACAACAATGTAAATTACAGTTCTTCTGAATGTTATTTTACACAAACCATTCAAGGCAATCAGCAAATTGACGTAATTACATCAACCACTGACGACAGTACATATCAGGTGAGGATGACCTTTCCTGATTTAGTTAAGAAAGGAGAAAGATTGTTGGATACTTCCAACATTACAATTACAGTGAGAGATATTCGCAATAATGAATTTTTTGAAGCTTCCCAAGGAAGTATAAAAATCAACAGTGTAAGTCGATTGTTGAAAGATGTAAGAGGCAAGTTTAATTTTACAGCGAATAGCTTAACCACTTCAAAACAGCTCCAGCTTCAGAGTGGAGATTTCAGAGCTGTTTCTCCATAAATAAAAAAACCGCAGTAAAACTGCGGTTCTTGTTTGTCGGGGTGGCAGTCAAAAGTTCGAACTTTTTTGAAGGTAGACATTTCACTTATTAGTCAACAGAACTTATTCTAATTCTACTCTAAAAAATTGCTTCAATAAGCGAACTCCTAAGGGTTAGATGATGCCATGAAAAAATTGGAAGCTAAAGAAGTAGATGCTGTAGTGTATGATCGTCCACAACTGTTGTACTTTTTGAAAGAGTACAATGGAGATGAGTTGTACATCTGCAAAGCAGAGTATTTTAAGCAGGGTTATGGCTTTGCATTTCCGATAGGTTCTTCGCTTACCATGAAGATAAACCGTGTACTTGTGGGTTTAGCTGAACGTCAAAAAGTAGAGAGTATTATCTACAAATACATCCAAAAAGATGAGTAAAGAAGTACGGCTGTAGCTTTTGTTATACGTATATTAGAACGATAACTTAAAAGAATCATGACGAGACTACAAAAAATAGAAGAATATGTTACAGAATTGCTGACCAATGAAATTCCGGAGGTCTACTATTTTCATAACCTCATGCACACACAGCATGTGGTGATGTCGACGGCATATATCGGCGAGAAAGAAGGTTTAACGGATAAAGAATTAGAATTGGTGCAGGTTGCGGCTTGGTTTCACGATACGGGCTTTACACGAATGAGGACAGGCCATGAAGAAGAAAGTGTGAAGATAGCCGAAGCTTATTTAAGAAAGCATCGTTTTGAGGAAGAAGATATTGAAGTAATTGCTGCTTGCATTCGGGCAACCAAAATACCGCAAAGCCCTAAAACACTCTTGGAAAAAATTCTTTGTGATAGCGACCTGACACACATTGCCTCTTCCATCTATTGGGAGCGAAGCAATAACTTACTGAAAGAAATAGAAAGCTGTGAACAGATAGAAATTGCTGAAATAGATTGGTTAAAGAGCAATTTGAAATTTTTGGAGAATCATCATTTTTTCACAGATTTCGGTAAAGCACGTTTAGAAGTTTTACAGTTATCAGCTATTCGTGAGAATAGAGAACTGATTGATAAGCTTTTGACAGATGTTTAGTGCTTATGGTGTAAGCAACTTATCCATTTTAATGTCATGATCCTCTGAGGGTAAAGAATCAACCAATTGAAAGCAATAAGCAGGAGCAATTTTTAGAGCCTTGCTTTGTTGTTGCAAAAAGCGGTCATAGTAACCTCCTCCGTAGCCTAACCGATCAAACTGTTTGCTGTATGCAAGACCGGGAACTATAATCAGGTCATAGGCCTCTTCAGAGCGTTCTGCATTGGCAGGGTAAGTTGTTCCGAAAATCCCTTTTGCTACCTGATTGATTGAACTCAAATAGTAGTTTTCCATCTTTCCACCCGCCAAACTTTTAGGACATGATACTTTAATCTTTCGATCTAACAGATGCTGAATAAATGGATATAGATTAGGTTCGCTCCGCATGGGTAGAAAAATGTGCACACTCAGATACTCCGATTGGTCAATCAACTGAACAAGTTGGTCATTCAAAGCTGCATCGTCTCGTTTTTTTGAGACGATTGGGTATGCATCTCTTTGAGCAAAGAAAGAGTTTCTTAGCCTCTGTTTGTTATTTTTAGTACTCATAAATTAATGAGGTATGATTCTGCTGCTAATGTACTTTTTCATGTTCCGGACAATCTATTCTAATGTCTTGACTCATCAATTCTTTTTCTAACAATTTACAGTAGTGCGTAGTGTAATCCTTTTGGTAATACTTGCAGCTTAAACAGGTTCTTTGAACTGTTAAAATACCCACTTTGTTGAGTTTATAGATCAATTCACTCAAGGTCTTAAATACCCCTTCTAGCTCACTTTGATTAAAACTATCTACTTGAGTCTTTAGAGGATTGGCAAAATCGTTAGTTTCCTCAACTATTTTTTCACCCAATGAAGATAATCGAATGCTATAGCTTCGGCTATCAGAAGAAGTGAAATCTTTAATCAGTAATTCCTTTTTAACCAACACTTTTATTGCATCGCTAATGGTTGGCTTGGATACGTTAAACTCTTTAGCAAGGTGGCTAATGTTACAAAGTGCTTCTTTATGGTAGGCAATGAAAATCAGAATTTGAATCTGTATAGGACTTAGACCAACCAATTTTGCTTTTTCCCATAGCAGTACCTTGAAAACCTCAGAGATTCTTTCAAGTCCTGTTACAATCTTACTTGAAACTTCTTTCTGCTGTTGATCCGGATTGAAACTACTATTCTTCATTTTAAAAATTACCCAATAAGGATGTGACAAAGTTAGTAATCCTAATTAATAAGAGTACTCTATTTAACTTGATCTGTTGAATTGCTTGACTTTACTAGCTATCTCTTGATACGAAACATGACCAAACCATTCACTCAGGATTTCATAGTTAGAATTAAATAATACAAGACTAGGAGTTCCTCTCAATTGATTTATGGTAAACGTAAGGGCTATCTGATCCAATGAATTTAGGTAGGATTTCACTTTGTCTTGTAATGCAGTCTTTTCAAATTCAGGCCATATCTTATAATTTGGATTGATAGAGCAAATTCTCTCAATTGCATTCCTTAGCTCTTCAGGATTATTTAATCCTATTTTATCCATAGCAATAGGGAAGTCTAGTTGATAGGGTAATTTCTTATACCCTTGTTGATTCAAAAACTTCTTTGTTTCTCCGATTAGTGTGCCACTTTCTACCAAACTCTTAGTGTTTTGCATGGTATTTTTCTCAAAGTCTTCAAACGCCGTGGAAAGGGCTAAGAAGGAGATGTTTTCTGACTCAAAGTTCATGAACAATTTATTGAACAATGGCAGTGCATAGGAGAAACAACCGGGACAATGCACTTGAAACACAAGGAGAAGATTGAGTTCTTTTAACTCAAACTTCCCTTGCAGTTCTGTATCAAAATGCAGTTCTAATTTTCTCATTAGCAGTTCTCTAATTCAACTATTGAGAAGCCCTTGCTCTTTATTTCTAACTGCACCTTTTCAGGAGCAGTTTCTATGTGGCAAAACTTACACTCTTTGGTCGATAACTCAACATCAGCTATACTTTTTTCTTTCAAATAAGCTTTACCGTACTGATATACTTTCTCTACTGAAGTCCCTTCTTCAACAAGTATATCGAAATGCATTTCTGTGTTGTCTTCTTTAGGAACAAACGTATCGTAAACTGAAACTTTCATCTTGCTTATTTAACTTGATATGGTAATGATAGATCTCCACTAGCAATGCTAAATACTTCATAAACACCTAACATGGGTAGGTCTTCCTTACTCGTATTTACTTTCATAAAAGCAGTAACGCCATCGTAATTAAAACTAATCTGATTGTTTATTCTATAGTCAGGAACAATGACCGTAATGGTTTTACTTGAAGTGATTACAGGATAACCCGGAGAATCCATGTACATGGGCATACCGGGGTTGGTAGGAGGAAGAACAACCGTTTCATCTGCCTTTTTAAATTGCTTTACCGCCAAACCACCTTTCACTTTTTGGTCTTCCGTTAGAATTACCCAATGAGGATGCCAAACAATTCCATCATTGTCGAAGACATTGTCGCTGTTCTCATCCCATAGTGGTGTGTCATCAAAGTCAGGGTGTGAGGTTAAAGCCAATGCAACTATTCCTTCTGTTTGATTGAATCCTACATCAGTAGGTTTTAGGTTAGTAGGAAATACATATCCTAAAACAGGAGCACCATCTAACTGACCAACTTTGGTTGGTGTAGTTTTTCCTGCTGTGCCTTTCACCTCAATTGTCCACACGGTTTGCTTTAGTTCCGAATTGTGTTTTACACTTACTTCTTTAATTGAGAAGTCGTCATTTTTATACTTTCCTTCTTGTGCTATGCTAGTTAAACTAACCGCCGAAAAAAAGATTGCTGAAAATAAATTTATTGTTGATTTCATCATGTTTAGATTTTACAAGTTAGGAGCCCCATAATAAATAGGACTCCTAACTATATAGATTAAAAAATTAGCCTTTTACGTCAGCCATTGAAGCACCAAAGTTGATGTGCAATGCATTGCCGTTTGGAGTTACCAATGCAGGTACAGACTTAACACCGGCTGCTTCAGCTTCGGGAATTCTTGACTTGTCTTCACCGATGTTCACGACTTCAACATTGGCAGAACCCACTAGATCGATAATGTCTTGCTCTGCACTTACACATACAGGGCAGCCTGCGTGATAAAAAATTGATTTACTCATAATTAAAAGAATTTTAGTTATTGCATTATTGCGTTGCAAATATAGTAAGGATTCCTAACTAAATAAAATATTCTTCTTATCCTGCTTTATTTTTCCCAAAAGGGATCATTTAGGTTATCAACAAAGTTTTCTTCAGAATGAGCTTCTTTTACGTGCTTTAGCTCAGTTTCTGTTGCTATAGACTGAACTTCCTGAAACAATATTCTTTCTTCAAAACGAATGTGCTGCTCTAATTGCTCTTCAATGCTATTTAATCGGACTTCTATGTTATCAGTTCCTTCCATTAAGCGTTTAATTTTCCGGTGTTCACTCAATGCTTTTTTAATCAAATCGTGCTCTTTTCCAAGAATAGGGAAAACAGTTTCCTCTTCAATTTTAAAGTGGACTTTTAAATGATTCTTCCAAAACCATTGAGCATACTTCATCATGCGTTTTGGAGCAATTTCTTTTTTGAAGCCTGTTCTGATTTTCCAACATAGCAATAAACCATGATGATGATCCCGGCTTAAATCCTGTAATAACAGATGTCTTTTTAAGGGCTTAGACATATTCTGACAATAGTTTGAAGGTTAAGCCATCTAATTCTTTGTTCACCATAATTTGACAGGAAAGCCTGCTAGCTTGGCTATGATTGTATAACTCTTTTAGTTTATGATCTTCTTTGCTATCCTTATCATCTACTAAGTTTCCTTGCACCAATTCAACGTGGCATGTGCCACACCAAGCCCTGCCCATACAGTCGCCAATATCTTCGCTTAACTGATCTACAATCATTTCCATAAGGTTTCGGTATTGATGGCTTCGAAATGTTAATGTGTTTGATTCACCTAAAAAATCAATCACCTGCACTTTGTATGTTTCTCTCAATCTATTTTCTTCAATCACTACGTTGTATGAAGTAAATCCTGTTCCATTTTTAAAGCTTTTGGAAACAAGATGTTATTTTCTAAGTGAATGTGCAAATGTAAGTCTGCTTCAAACTCCTTTAGCAGTGCATAAGTTACTTTGTAAGTATTGCAAGCATCAGTAGGTGTCGTATAATTGGAACTTAATTCGGCAATCTTCCTGAATCGAATGCCTTCCTTGTCATGCTCTTCTTTCATCATGGCTATAGGATTGTCAACTGTTCCAAAATGAGGTACCTCTATCGACTCATTGCTTTGTTTTGATTTTACCATTTTACGGATGAATGGAAACAATACCAATTCTTCCTTTTTCATGTGCATCGCCAATTCGCCTGCCGCTCCATTGAATAGCACTTGTATTTCTTCTAATTCCGGATGCTGCTTTCCATGCACACTCACTACCTTACTCAGATAAGGTTTTATTTCAGCAATTTTTTCTTCTACATAGCGGTGGTGTTTTTTTTCAATATAGTCCGCTAAAAGATCAATTGGCCATGAATCATAATCCGTAGTTCCACTTGTTCCGGTTATAGCTGCATTTAATTTTTCAATCAGGGTTTCCGTTTCAATGTTGTTGTGTTTAGAAACCTCCTGAATGCTACGATTCCCTCGACAACAAAAGTCAATGCCTTCTGACTTAAAAACAGATGCTGTTCTATAATCTTTCGCCACCAATTCTCCTACAATGTCATTTTCTGTAATATTCATTTCTTATGTTTTTAATTTATTTTTCGTTTGATTTTTCACCCCAAATTTCCAACTCTTCTTTATCCCATAAGGTTGGGAAGAATTTACGCTGTTGAAATTTCGGATGTAGATATTTCTTCCATTCACTGCCTCCCGTAGCTGCTTTATTTTCTCCTTTCTTATCTAAGTAATGTTGGGCTGTTTCTAAATGAACCATTGGCCATTTTACATTGTAGAAGTCATCGAAGGCTCTCAATTTCTCTTTCAATTCATTAGAGCAGTTCGCTTTTAGAACCTTTTCTTCTAAGGTTTCTCCTTTCACTTGCTCTGCCAAAGCAATAAACTGATTCAAATACTTCTCCTCAAATTGGCTTAAGGTCAAAGACTTCTTTCCTGTCTTTCTGTTTAAGCCTGCATCTTTCCAATAAATGTGTTCAAAGTAATCCTGAACTGAAGGATTCTCTCCGATTCTTTTTCTTCCTTCCTCATTTAATAAATTTTCTACACGAGTACAGTACAATTCAATTTGTCGGAATTGAGCACTTTGGAATCCACTTGCAGGTGTCAGCGTACTTCTAAAGGTATTGTAGTCATCATAACTCATTCCCGATTTCATTACATCAAAAGAAGTAATCAGCATATCAGTATAACGAATAATTCGATTGAGTTTATCGAGCCATATCTGTTCATTAAATTGTTCAAAAACAAGTTGTTTCAATTCGTGTACGATCATCTTTAAAACCAATTCAGTTACCTGATGATACATGATGAAGATTTCTTCATCCTTAAAATTGGTTCTTGGTTTTTGAAGCGAAAGCAAGGTTTCAACTTCTACATAATCCCAATAATTGATGGGTTTAGCGTGTAATAATCCTTTCAAATAGGTTTCGGAGTTTTCTCCCAAATCCCTGTACTTATTCTTAATTTCTTGCAAAAGTTTATCCTTCATTTTTCGTTTTTAAGGTAAATAATGATATTCCGAACAGGAATAGGCTAATCACTTTAACTACTTCCATACCTACATAATAGAAATGTAGATTTGAAGGAGGTAAGATCTGCCCTTGAATGATTAATTCTGCCCTATAATCTAAAGCAGGTAAAAGCCAAAAAGTTTGAGTTATTAAAAGCACAAATGGTATAAAAAAGGGGATTAACTTCTTTACAGAGATTGATTTTAGGTCAAAAAACTGATTAAGCAGAATTGCTATGGCTAATACCCATTCAACCTTGTTTAAAGCACTAAATACCAATCGACCAATTCCTAAACCTAAAGACAAGGTAATGCCATCGGCTCTGAATTTTAGCCAAGCCTCCATAAAACTAATGGCACATATAAAACCAACCCACAAAAAAGTGGCAATTACACTAATAGGATATTTAACAATGCTCATTTAAGTGGTGTTGCTGTATTGTTTTTATAATATTCAATTTTATGATGAAACATGGTAGCCATCATTTTAGCACGTCTTTTTGCTTCCATGGCTTTATCTCCAATAAAGTTCTCGTCCACAGTTTTATTGAATAGCTCTTGCCAACGTTCAAAATGAATAAGCTTCACAGGCATATTGGCATGTGGCAGAAATGGACTTCCGCTATATGTGTGCTCATCTAATAAAACAGTTTGCCAAAAGCGGTACATATTTTCCAAATGCTCCGACCATCGACTCTGAATTCGCTCATTGAAAATATTTTTTAGCAATTCATCACTTCTCACTTTGGTGTAAAATTCATCTACCAATGTTTTTACTTCCTCCAAACTGATGATTTCCTTTCTTTTCATTATCCTCCGATTAATTCTATTAGAATAATAATGGTGTTTACAATTATAGCCGCCGAAAATATACCTACACACCATTTCGCAGGGCCTTGTGCAATCAATACGGTGTTATTGAGCATGGTAAAAGTCCCACAAAGGGCTAGACCCAAGATGGTTTCGTTACTATAACTTAATCCTGCCGCTATGGAACCCCAACAGGTTTGAACCGCTAGCATCATTGCCATAACACCAAATCTTGATTCTTCAAAATTGGCTACCTGTCTGTTAAACCAATTAAGCTGAGCAGCTTGCGTTGACGTCGTTTCCATTTGTACTGTTTTTGAGATTATTGCTTCCATAGTTTTATAAATTAAAATTTGTGGTTAAGTAGTAAATCATCCATCCAACAAAGAGGATAATTATAATCCAAAGCCAATTGGGAATGCTTTCAGGAGTTTCACTCCCTTTTATGATGAATTCCTTTTGGTTACCCTTATCATAGGCATTAATCATAATGGGTTGAATTCCATCTATTACCTGATTGTCTTTTAACCCTGATAGGGTTATGTCAGGACCGTTTTTTACGGTAAACTTTATCTTTCTTAAACCTTCTTTTCCATGAGGAGATTTACTTACAATTCTCAATGTATGCTCTCCATCGGTGAGTTTGGTAGTATCCAATTCAAACTGAATGGGCGTTGATAGCTCAGCAATCGGTTCAACATCTTCATCTATGAACAGTACTACCTTGCTATTATCTTGTTTCATCGTATTGCTCTGAGTTTGTTAAAATGCTTCTTTTGATGTGGTTTTTATTTTTTTCTCCCGGTTTTGCTAAGTATTTAATTGAAAGAAAAAGGGTAAGCAGTGTGAAGGCGGTGATAATGGATATATTTACCCAATCCCAATTACTTGTGGGGCCAACACCATGTGTTAAACCCGCAGTAATTTTTGGTTGTTGTTTGTCACATACATCACACGCCATTGAGAGATGATAAATGGTGATTAAAACTGCGGTAATCCAATATTTTTTCTTCATGTTTCTATTTTCCGGAGGTCAATTCAATGAATTCAACTATTTTTTTTACTTCTTCTGTACTTACAGTCTGTGCATCATTGCCCCAACTTGTTTTTTCATGGTTAATGATGGCTGTGATTTCTTCAGGCGTAAGCCCATTGTCTTTACCTACGGCATTCATAACTGCGTATTCAGGTCGGGCATCATAACCAAGCATAATTATAGAAACTAATAACTCTAAGTCATCACCGAGTACAATTGAACTCCCTTTTAAGGGTGGAAAAGCTCCTTTTAAACCCTCTCCGTTTGCCTGATGACAACTCTGACAGTTACTTGCGTATAGTGCTTTGCCATCTAATGAGCCGACTTTCTCTTTTAGAAATTCAGGCTCTTTCTTTTTCTTGTAAAGAAATTCAGGATTGTCACTTTCGTTGGTAAGTGGAGTTTGTTTTAGGCTTTGTAAATAGGCCACTAAATCAAGTACCTTTTGAGTAGCCACCACTTTTCCTTTATCGGTCTTTCGATATTCTTCCGGCACAATCACCTCTACATCTTCTACACCCACGGAATCCTTTATCTCGAATAACCACGGATAGGCAGGCATAATGGATTCCTTTACTACCGCCCTTGGCTGATACAAATGCAGCAGATTCCATGCTAAACTAGGCTGACGATTTCCTACATTGGTTAGGTCGGGGCCGGTTCTTTCTGTTCCCATGAGGGTCGCTGTATTTCGCCAAAAATCTGTTCGCCTAATGTTGGCGTAATCTGCCGCAATACCGGGTCGTTTACCCCAAACCTCATCCATTTCAACATTTCTTACTTGTTGGGTATGGCAAGCGACACAGCCTTCTGAGATATATACTTTCTTTCCGGCCATTTCCACTTTGTTAAGTGGCTCTGCATTGGGCAAAGGTGAATTGTTCTCCTGATTGTTAATAGCAGGTTTCAGAGCTACTATTATGGTCAATGCCACAAACATGAACAATGCGGTGGTAAATAGCTTTCTATGATTGTTAAAAAATTCCATTGCTGTGTCTGTTATGTAGTTTGTTGTTTCTCAAGTTGCTCTCTTAGTCTCAATATCTCTTGAGGAGAATCGGGAATCTTTATTTCTTCTTTTTGAAAAACCATCTTGTAAAAATTATAGGCAAATAGGATGTGAGACAGCCACATTAAGCTTCCGCCGATGGCTCTCCAAAGCCAATAAGGAGCCATCATACTCACACTATCTATAAAAGGTTTGGCATCCATCCACATTAAGCCCCTTATTGAAGCTCCGATCATTAAGGGAACGGTATAAAACATCAAACCGATCAGAGCTAACCAAAAATGAGCACCCACCGTACTTTGAGGAGGTTCTTTCCCTGTTAATCTCGGAACAATGGTATAAATAAATGCCCACAACATAAATGCAATTATGCCATACATGGTCAGGTGAGAGTGAGCAACAGTAAAGTCAGTAAAATGCCATAATAGATTGGTGTACCTGAAAGCTTCAGCCGTTCCTTGCAACGATCCTGTAAAGTAAAAAATGATTCCAATCAGATAGAAGGGGAGGGTGTAACTGTTTGACACTTTATGCCATGAACCTTTGAAGGTCATCAGAAAGTTGGTTGTTCCTGCAATAACGGGAATGACCATTCCTGCACTCCCGACAATGGCAACTGTTTGCAACCACCAAGGGATGGCACTAAATATAAAATGATGGGTTCCGATTAAAGTGTAGAAAATAATCTGTGCCCAAAATGCTAGTATTCCTAAGCTATAAGAGTAAATGGGTTTATTCAGTTGCTGAGGCAGGTAGTAATACATTAATCCGAGGGTGAAAAGCATGAACCACATACCAACGCCCTGATGCATATAATAACCCTGTACGATGGTTTCTCCTAAGCCGATTTGCCATGTAGGCCAATAGGCAACAATGGCAATAACGACTACAAACATTAAAGCTGCCACAATGTACCAATTGGAAACGTAGATTTCTTTGGTTTTTCTTCTTGCAATAGTTTTCAGAAAGTTGTTTAGGGTAATGATAATGGCAATACCAAACAACAACATAACCGGCCATATATATTCTCGGTATTCTCCACCGCCATTGTTAATACCTGTCATCAGGAACAAGCTTCCGGTAATCACAGTAATATTGACTAAAAATAATGTCCAATATCCCTGTTTGACACTAAAAATTGGGACATTGCTTACTCTTGGTACTACATAATATGCTAGTCCAAGCATTGCTAAAGATGACCACCCCCAAAATACAGCGTTGGTATGTACAGGACGAAGCCTACCAAAACTCAACCAAGAATAATGATCTGCATCGGGCACAACGAATTTGATACCTAAGTACTCGCCAACTGTAGTACCAAATAACAGCCAAAAAGTAGCGGTTCCCAAAAACCATAAAATGAGTTTAGCAAGTCGTGGATCTACAGAAGGCCTAGGGATACTTTTCTTTTTTCTATCAATAAACCTTAATTCTTCTATCTGCTCTATTTTGTTGATTAAACCTCGCTTATCTTTTGGAAGGTGTTTGCCTGACAATTCATTGTCTGCCAAACGAAACTCCAACTCTTCCTGTCTCTGTTTTAATTCATTTATTTCTTCTTCGCTCAGGGATTCAATTCTCTTTTGAAACTCTTTGATTTTATGCTTGGTGTTAAGTTCTTTTAATACCTGAATTGCTTTTGAATAGGCGAGCAATGCCCCAACCAAGACAGGAACCATAATTAAGGCGATTGTGATTAGGATTCCCGATTCATTAAAAATGCTGTTTACTACCATTATGTTTTATTAGTGGATAAACTTGTCCATTATTATTTCAAATTTTTTTATGTCTTTAAAAAGGATAAACCATCCTGCAATTGCAATGCAAGAGATTTAATCGTTGTTTCACTTAACATTTTTGCTAGTTGATCCCGAATTTTAGCAAACTCATGATGAACGGGACAAGGTTTGGCAGCATTACATTTTTTAAATCCCAAGCCACATCCTCTGTAAATACTGTCACCATCAAAAGCGGTTACTATATCACTAAGTGTCATTTTCTCCATGGTTTTAGGGTCAATTGAAAAACCTCCTCCGGGTCCTCTATCCGAATTAATCAGTCCATTGTTTTTGAGCTGTTGTAATATTTTCGAAGTATAAGCTTCAGGCGAGTTTATGGCTTTGGTTACATCTTTGATGCTTACTCGTCTGCCGTCAATAGATTGCTCAGCAACATAAATTGCTGACTTTATTCCATATTCACAGGCTTTTGAAAACATACTCTGATTTTACATCGCAAATGTAGGAAATTAAATAATAGTGGATACAATTATCCACTACTATTTAATCTTACTTATAAGTGGTTTAGGACTCGTTTCATCCTTACTAGCCAACATAAGAATCAAGTAACCCATAATACCCGATAGAAACGAGCCAACAATTACTCCGATTTTAGCGGAAATAATGCTTCGTTCATTTCCTGCAAAAGCTAGGTAGTCAATAAATATAGACATGGTAAAGCCCACTCCTGCAATGGCAGCAATGCCGATTATATGTTTGAAATTTAGATCGTTTGGCATTTCGGTTAAACGCAACTTGATACCTACGAAAGAGAACAATACAACACCGATTAGTTTTCCTAAGAACAAGCTGATAGCGATATTGAAAATGAGATTCATATCGTAGGCGTAGCCTGCACCTATGGCTACTCCTGCGTTGGCAAAGGCAAAAATTGGTAAAATGACATAAGCCGTTAAATTATGAAGTTTATGCTCAAGATGTTGCAATGGAGCAACCGCTTCTGATGATAATTCATCAAGATTATCAATACACTCAATTTCTTCTGATGTTAGGATGTGTTTATCAGAATTATCATCTACATCATCGGTAGATTTTTTTACAATTTCATTGGAGATGGAACTCAGGTTGTAAGCAAATTCTTTCATATTGAGGTTTCTTCTTAAAGGTATGGTAAAAGCCAATAGAACGCCTGCTATTGTTGGGTGTATACCTGATTTTAGAAAAAGAAACCATGTAACAACAGCCAAAACTAACCCAATTTCTAGGTTGTATTTAATGTATTTGTAAACGAATGCCAAGAGAACGATTACTCCAACTCCCGACAATAGTAGTACTACATCTACATTAGAGCTATAGAAAACAGCGATAACGACTACCGCAGCAATATCATCTATGATGGCGAATGCAGTTAAAAATACTTTGAGACTCAAGGGTACTCGTTTGCCTAACATACTCAATATAGCCAAGGCAAATGCTATATCTGTTGCCATAGGGATTCCCCAACCTTTTGCCGTAGCAGGATTGTCATTCAAGAAAAGATAAAAAGCTATCGGTACAAAAATGCCACCTAAGGCTGCAAATAAAGGGAAAATCGCTTTTTTTAGGGTGTTTATTTCTCCCACAAGTAACTCTCTTTTCAACTCTAACCCAATGAGAAAAAAGAAGATGGCCATTAAACCATCGTTAATCCATAAAGTAAGTGGCTTTTTGAGTTCAAAATTTTCAAATGAAAATCCTAACTTGTATTGTAAAAGCGACTCGTAGTAAGAAGCATACTCCGAATTAGCCCATATCAATGCAACAACTGTAGTTGCAAAAAGCAGCATTCCTGCCGTACTTCCGGTTTTAATAAATTTCTGAAATGGGGTAAGTAAAATTCTTCTAATCATAATGGTATCACTAGTATTTATTTTTTAATTGAAATAATTGTTATTGGGGGTGGAGGAAGTGTATAAGCAGTTCTACTGCATCGCTCTCTTCTTTATCATGCCACCTTTAGTGTCTTTAATAGCTTGCTGAATAACAAAAGCTTTAGGATCAATTTTGTCAATCTCTAACATTACTCGTGTTACTTCTAATCGAGTGACTACACAATACAGAATTTCACGATCGGCCAATACGTGTTTGTTGGTGTCAAAAGCACTATTGGATTTAAAAACAGTAACCCCTCTGCCCATTTTCAGAGAGATGGCTTCTTTTAGCTCCGTGTATTCATCAGAAACCACCATTATACCGATGTACTCTTCTATACCATTCAGAATAAAATCTACTGTTTTTGATGCCGCTAAATAGGTCAACATAGAATACATGGCTGTTTCTACATCCACTAATGCCACCGCAACGCCAAACAACAGAACATTAAAGATGGCGATAAAGTCGCCCACCGTTAAGCTTGAGCGTTTACCTATGGTTAAAGCCAACACTTCTGTACCGTCAATTACTGCTCCTCCTCGAATGGTTAAGCCGATTCCCGCACCAAGAAAAAACCCACCAAAAACGGCAATTAGCAATCGGTCGGTGGTTACAGGAGGAAATTGTACAAAATAGACCAATACAGCAAGAAGCAGAATTGCCATGCTACTTTTGATTGCAAAAGTTTTGGAGAACTGTCTCGCCCCCAAAAACATGAAAGGCAGATTAACAAGTACAATCAGTATTGAAAGGCGAACGTCAGTTAGCAAATGAATCAATAAGGAAACCCCCATTGCTCCGCCGTCTAAAATATCATTTGGCAGTAAAAAAGCTTTTAGACCAATGGCAGCCATTACCACTCCCGCACTTATAAAACAAAAGTCTTTTACAGATCGCTTTACTATTAAACGGTTGATTTGCTGAATGGACTGTGTCATTGGCTATAGATCCGGTTCATTACATTATTTAAATCCCTTGTAAAAAATGGAAAAGAGAATGACCACCACCAAGACCACCATCAGAGCAATTTCTGTCATGGACAGTAACATATTGCTGTCCAATGATTTTTGCCCTAAGGATTTTAGATTACTACTTTCAGACACTTGTATTTTTGAGAGCTCATCAAGATTATCATTGATTTCTGCAAAAGCGTTTTTGATGTTGAGCAAGGGGTTTTCGGCTGTATTATCTAATGCACTTTCGTATCGCAATAGTTTTTGGTAACTTCTTTGTAAGGAGGAAAACTGAAACTTTTCTTGTTCAGTTAATTTAGTTTGACTGAATTGCTCAAAGAGCTTGGTAATTAACTGATCTTGTTGAGATAGTTTAACGTCAGTAGGCGAAATGGCCGTGTCGGTGATGTAGCGTAAGTGCCTGTCGTTGAAGGTAGAGCTTAATTGATAGATGATGTCCTGAGCGACGACCCGATCTTTGTGAATAGAATTTAGGGTATGCTGTGCGGTTTCAAAATGACGTTCATCTAAACGATTAGCAGCATACAACACTCCTAAAGCGGTAAATAGATAAACGATATAGGTAATTCTTTTCATAGTGTTTCATTTTCTTCATTTATAAAGTGTTTATTTCAACACCTCTAGTGGTAAAGGAAAGCCCCTGCTGACCATTAGTAGAAATCATAGCAGCCTCAAAATACGGTTTATTTGCTTTACTTCTTGTCGCCCAATCAAAAATGAAATTACCACCTGTTCCTCCATGATCATCCTTTTCAAAAATCATAATTTCAATGGTCTCCATTGGGCGAATAAAAATGGTTTCATCAATATAGGTTTTTACCAACTCTCCGTGGGTATTAAAGTATTCTGCTTTGTTAACAAACACCTTTTCGGTTCTGCTCGTATTTCTCAAACTAATAGTCGATGTGAGGTGCTGAGTGCTGTGTTCGCTGTAACTGTAGATGTGCGAATAGACCGAAAGATAGGTGCTTCCTTCAATTAAACTGTCTTGTTTAGAAATTTCTGCTTTTCGATCCGACCATTTCTCTATGTGAGGGGCTTCATCATAGGTTTTATGTTGAGAGCAACTACCTCCAACGACGACGACAAATATCAAAAAATAAAGTGCTTTTTTCATGTTGATTTTGTTTTAGAATGTTCTTCAACCAAATATAAGCGTGAGTTATCTACTTTTTCTATTCTGACCCATTCATCTCCTTCAGGAAAGTGCCACTTAGATTTTTCGCCCTCTCTGATTCCAAACAGTGCGACTCCTAAGGGCGAAAGCACAGATAATTTACGCTCGTAAAAGTCCGCTTCTACAGGTACAACTAATTCCAAACCTACTTTTCTACCAAAGGAAGTTCCTACTGTAATAATGCTGTTTAACTGAGCCAAGTTTTCGGGCAGTTTTTCGTTTTTCAAAACAGTGGCTGTCTTAATCTTTTCAAGCAATAGATCTTGACATTTTATAAGTTCAGGATCAACAACTTTAAAGGTGGCAAGTAAAGTCGTTAAGACTTCAAAATCATGTTCAGAAATGCTTATATTTTGATTCGTCATGTGTGTTTTCTATTCATTTAAATTATAGCAACTTCTTTCAGTTACTTTGTTTTAACTGAGAAGAATTATCCGTTTTAACCTTCTTTTTCTTTATTTCCTCATTTTCAGAACTGTATTTTGATCTGATCTTTTCCATAAACATCGACCAAAAAGCGATAGCATAGGTGATTAGCCCTATCACTATTACTATCAACAGAAATATCAATCCATATTCCATTATAGCATCTAATATAAAAGCAATCACCATAATTATATCATATTTTTTTTAATTCGTCTAATATTTGCAACAGGCTGCTTTTTGCATCCCCAAACAATAAACGGCAATTGTTACGATCGAACAAGGTATTCGTAGCTCCGGAATACCCTGAAGCCATGCTTCTTTTTAGTACGATTACCTGCTTGGCGTTATATGCTTTAATGATTGGCATCCCATAAATCACGCTATTTTCGTCTTCTTCTGCTGCGGGATTCACCACATCATTTGCTCCGATCACCACCACAGCATCGTAGTCCCGCATTTTATGGTTAACTTCATCCATGTCAATAATGTATTGGTAGTCAATGTTGGCCTCTGCCAACAGAACGTTCATGTGTCCGGGCATTCTACCTGCAACAGGATGAATGATGTAATTGACTTCCGCTCCTGCGGTTTCCAAGCGTTTTTGTATCTCAAAGCATTCTTTTTGAGCTTGAGCTACTGCCATCCCAAAGCCGGGAATAATAGCCACTTTCTTTGAAAATGCTAATAAAGTAGCGGTTTCGGCAGAACTGATGGATTGTACTTGCTGCTCTTCACTTACTGAGTTGCCTGCTTTAGCAGTCTTCCTGTTCCCAATAAGCACAGTAGCCAAAGAGCGGTTCATGGCTTTGCACATTTGTGCCGTTAGTAGTATTCCGGTAGATCCTACCAAGATTCCACCTAAAAGCATAATGGTGCTTTCAAAAACGATTCCCGATAAGGCGGTAGCAAGTCCGGTAACAGCATTTAAAATAGAGATCAACACAGGCATATCTGCTCCACCAACAGGTAGGGCAAACAACAAGCCATATATCAAAGCCAAACCACCCAATACTGCTGTAAGGTAGAAAAAGTTAAAGTCAATTGGGGCTAACATGTGCAGAAAAGGTAGAGAAAGCATCAGTAGAATGGCGATTGTAGTGAATGCTCTTGGAGGAGCATTCCATTTCATTTTGTTACCCAATTTAAAATAGGCAACAATACTTCCCGTAAAGGAGGCTGCTCCTAATACTACCCCTAACAACAAAATGCTTTTATCTACCAAAAACAAACTGTTGGTATCTCTCAATGCCGCCTCGTTTATTCCAATAATCATGGCACATAAACCTCCAAAAGCATTAAAGAGCGAAATGAGTTCCGGCATTTGAGTAATGGCGTACGATTTGGATAGGAACCTACCGATGAAACTACCGAATACCAACAAGCCTAAAACCAATAAACCATTGGTGTAAGTAATGTCTGCCGTGATGTACCAAAAGATGGTTGCAGTTAAGGCAATACCCATGGCAACAGCAGAAACTACATTGCCCAATTTGGCCTTAGCAGGGCTTGCCATAAATTTTAATCCTAAAATGAATCCTACCGCAGATAGCAGATAGGTGGCGTTCATGTAAATGGTCATCTTATTGTTTGTTTTTAGGTTTTGCAAACATGGCAAGCATTCGATGGGTTACAAAGAAGCCGCCTGATACATTGATGGTTCCGATTAGCACAGCAAGTGAAGCTGCAACAATGGAACTAACATCACTAATGGATAGGGTTAAGAGGTGAATAATCCCCCCAATGACAATGATACCGCTTATGGCATTAGCTCCCGACATAAGCGGAGTGTGCAATACCGCAGGCACATTTTTGATTAGTTCAATGCCAATTAAAACGCTGAATACGATTACATAAATTCCGTCGATGTTGGACAGGTAAAATGATTCCATGATTATAATGTGTTTACTTCGTTGATTAAATATTGATTGATAATTTTTCCCGCTGCCACTACTTTAGTGGCTTTCAGAATTTCATTTTTTTCTTCCTCCTCTAAATGGTTTAAATAGTAGTTGATAAAGGAGGAAAAGTTATTTGAGATTAAGGTTGAAACTGAATTGGAGCATCGGTTAAGCAAAGAAACCCAACCAACTATCTGAACTCCGTTATAGTCTACAATCTCATTCCGTTTGGTCAGTTCGCAGTTGCCGCCATTTTCTGCGGCAAGATCAATGATGACTGAGCCGGCTTTCATTTTCTCAACGGTTGATCTAAGCACCAAAGTGGGTGATTTTTTCCCGGGAATTTTTGCCGTGGTAATGATTACATCCGCATCTATGGATTCTTCTGCGATCCGTTGATTCACTAAATTCAAATAGTCTTGACTTTGCTCAATCGCATATCCTCCGGCATTTTTATTTTCTACAGCACCTTCAATTTCAATGAATTTAGCACCTAAGCTTTCTACTTCGTTTTTGGTGCTGCTTCTTACATCAAATGCTTTCACACTTGCTCCCAATCGTTTCGCAGTAGCAATGGCTTGCAAGCCTGCCACACCTGCTCCGAGTATCAAAAATTTGGCAGGTTTTAGTGTACCTCCTGCACTTGTAACCATGGGGACAACCATAGGAGACATTTCAGCAGCGGTTAAAACAGCCTGATAACCTGAAATAGAAGCCACCGAAGAAATAATATCCATCGGCTGAGCAATGGTGCTTCTCGGTATCAGGTCTAAGCTGTAAACATCCGATTGGGTGTTGGTGTAGGGCATTACCACAGCATTGTCGTTCAGTACGTTAAAAAAACCGATGTAGGTTTTTTTTCTATTGAAGTCAACTTCTTTTAATCTGCTGCCAAAACTTAACAGGATGTCTGAATTGACCATCACTTCCTTTTGGGATTTGCAGAGTGTTGCTCCGGCTGCCTCATACATTGCATCGGTAAACCCTGAAGCAAGTCCTGCTCCTTGTTCTACGAAAATTTGAAGATTCTTCTTCAGTTTTTCAACTCCGTTTGGGCTAAGGGCGACAATTTTATGATCTGCCCCCTCTTTTAAAACGCCTAATTTGTTCATTTTTCTGTTTACTTATTTCTTAACACGCTAACTTAATGTCTTCTAAGCCCATACTTGCCCATGCTTCTCCGCTCAGAGGAATTGTCATTACCGGACAGCTTTTTATTTCTTCAACTATCTTATTGACTGTTTTTTCTTTATACTGATGTGTTTTCGGATTCTCACCTTCAGTACCTATCAACAAAATGTCTATATCAAATTCTTTAATCACCTCCCTGATTCCCTTAATTAACTCGACGTCTTTGCAGATTAGCTTTAAGAAGTGTTTAGAATATTTTTCTTGTTTGGCAAAATGGCTAACTTGATCTACCATCTTTACAAAAACTTTCATGTCCGCTTCTTTAAAGATTTCTTCTCCTTGCTGTAATAGACAAAGAGCATCTAAGCCATATACTTCATAGGGGTAAGCGTGCATAAAATAGAACACACAAGGTTCATCGTTAAAAGCTTCTAGGGCAAATGCAATTACTTGATCAGATGCTTTTGAGAAATCGGTGGGCAATAATATCTTTTTCATTTTATTGATTTTTAGGGTTTAATGTTTTTACTTTTTATCAATGAGCTTTTCATGTACAGCATTAACTAACTTCGTTTTTAGCTGATTGAACTTCAACATGTAGTTGAGGTAATTCCGTTGGTTACAGGCTTGTTTTGAGAACTCATCAGGATCGCATTCCAAATGCTGAAACAAAGGATTGTTCCTTTTTTTATCATCATCTTTTTGCATCCAATCCATAAGTAATTCTAACTCACTTCTGTTCATTGCAATGTCTTCCTTCAATTCCGAATAGTCAGGATTAGTTTTTAAATTCAGATCGACGATTTTACTGAGATAATCCAATTCACTTTCTACTCTCTTCAGTTGTTTGACTGTAACAACATATTGCTCTTTATCAAACGTTTCCATTAGCTCCTGATTTTGGTTGTTCTCTTGATGTTTCATTTTATCCGTATTTGATTGCTCGCAAATCTGATGTAGCAGGTTTACCGTTCAACAGTCTGTAAATTTTGTTTTTCAGATTTCGATACTGACTCAGATATTGCAGGTATAGGTTTCTATATTGCTCATGCACTGAAATCAGGTCAACATCGCATTGAAAATCTTCACACAATAACTCATTGGGTTTACTGATGGTATAGCTTTCCAACTTATGCTGTAAGCTTTGATTGGCTTGTCTGCTTTCCTGAAGTTGTTGGAGGACAAATTTGTCCTCCAACTCTCCATCAACATCAAAAGCCCACATCTTCTCCATGGAATCTATCTCTTTCTGAATGAGCTCTAAATGTTTCAACCAAGCGTCCAATTCATAAGTATTTAACTTATGGGTAATGTCTATTTCGGTTTCGTGTTTTAGTATTTCCATTGTTATTGGGTTTAAACTGCAAGGCGTTCCTTTGCATACAAATTATCATGTGCTACTTCAAGAATGGTGATTTTCTTTAGTCCGTTAGGAAATTTCCACATCAGTTGATCTCCCTTTGCATAGCCGATTAATGCCGAACCCATTGGGGTAAGAATAGATATTCTGTTTTTCTCCAAATCTTTGAGGGCAGGTTTTACTAACTGCACCTCAAATTTTTGGTTGCCATCTATGTTCAGGCTAATCTTGCTATTGAATCGAATGACATCTTCCGGCATTTCCTGCTCATCCACCACAATGGCGGTTTGTAATTCGCTCTCTAATTTTTGCAAAGAGTCTCTTGTTTCTCTGTTATTGTCAAATCCTGCGACCTTCAAAATGCTTTTCAGGTACACAAAGTCTTTCTTCTCTATGGTTATATTTCCGTATTTCATGATTGTTCTTTTTTAATGATTAAGGGAAAATGCCTCTTTGTACATAAGCCTTCTCAATTCGTTGAATGGCCATGCAATAAGCGGCAGTTCTCATATCCGTTTGTTCGGTTTTAGCGTAGTTGAACACCTTTTCAAAAGATTCTTTTAGCTTCTTGTCTAAGCGGTCAATCACTTCATCCATCTGCCATAACTCTCCGTTGCGGTTTTGCAGCCACTCAAAGTAGCTTGCAATTACTCCACCTGAGTTGCAGAGAATATCAGGAATGATACTAACACCTCTTTCCAAGAGTATTTTCTCTCCTTCTACATTAGTCGGACCATTGGCCCCTTCAGCAATGAGTATGGCTTTAATCTGCTCGGCATTCTTTTCTGTGATCTGATTTCCTAAAGCCGCAGGAATTAAGATGTCGCAGCTTGTGCCAAAGAAGTCTTCATTTGCCATTTGGTCTGCTTTTGCATAGCCCAAGATGCTGCCGCTATTCCCTTGGCTGTAGTTAAACAGCTCTTCTACCTTTATTCCGTTTTGATTCTGAATGCTTCCGAAGGCATCTTGTACTGCCACTAATTTTGCCCCTTCTTTTTCTAAGAAATGAGCCGCCCAATAGCCAACGTTACCAAAGCCCTGAACAATGAAGGTTTTTCCTTTCAGCTTAAAGTTGTTGTGTCTTGCCCAATGCTT